>CALBKW010000101.1 GCA_937895785.1 uncultured Candidatus Melainabacteria bacterium
AATAATTACAGAAGTAAAAGAAGTTACAGATGAAATTATGGATATGGCGTGTGGGGTTTCTGATTGTGGCAGAGGTGGTATGAAAACTAAACTTGAAGCTGCAAGATTGGTTACTCGCTTTGGTGGCAAGGTTTTGATTGCAAACGGAAAAATTCCAAATGTTATAAGAGAAATTTTTTCTAATAAAGAAATCGGCACAAGATTTTTACCAACTGACGAGAGTCTTTCAGGCAAAAAACGTTGGATTGGTTATGCAACAAATATTATTGGCAAATTAATTGTAAATGAAGGCGCAAAAAAAGCGATTCTTGAAAAGGATTCAAGCCTTCTTCCAATAGGTGTTTTGCAAGTAGTTAATGAGTTTAAAAAAGGCGAAGTTGTGTCAATTATGGACGAAAATGATAATGAATTTGCCCGAGGAATTGCAAACTATAGCTCAGACGCCTGCAAAATGATTTTAGGTTGCCACTCCGATGACATTCTAAAAATTTTAGGTTACAAAAATTATGATGCAATCATTACACGTGATAACATTACAACACTATAGGTAGAGTAGATTATGAATTTTGAAGATATTGCAAAAAAATCGAAGAGTGCTAGCCTTGAAATGGCTGAATTGTCAACTGAGATAAAGAATGAGGCGTTGCTAAAAATTGCTGATGCCTTAGAGGAAAACAAGACTCGCATTTTTAATGCGAATAAAATTGACTTAGAACAAGCAAAGGATACCGTTTCTCCATCTGTTTTCAACCGTTTGAAACTAGATGAAAACAAAATGCGTGATATGATTCAAGGTATTAGAGATGTTGTAAATCTTGAAGAACCAATCGGAAAAACTCTTTTTGCAAGACAGTTAGATGAAGGTTTGAATTTGTACAAGGTTTCTTGTCCAATAGGAGTTATCGGAATTATTTTTGAAGCAAGACCAGATGTTATTGCACAAATTTCTTCTCTTGCAATAAAATCCTCAAACGCCGTAATTTTAAAGGGTGGTAAGGAATCGATTAATACAAATAAAACAATTTTAGAAGTTATTAATAATGTTTTGGATAGTATTAAAGGTTTTCCAAAAAATACTTTATCTCAAGTGTTTACACATGATGATGTTGCTCAAATGCTAAAGTGTGATAAGTATATAGACCTAATTATTCCTCGTGGAGGCAATAAGTTAGTTAAATTTATAAAGGAAAATACAAAAATTCCTGTATTAGGTCACGCAGACGGAATTTGTCACATTTTTGTAGACGAAAGCGCTGATTTTGAAATTGCAAAAAAAGTTATTGTAGATGCTAAAACTCAATATCCAAGCGCTTGCAATGCGGTTGAAACATTGTTAATTCACAAAAATTTTACTCAAGAAGATGAATTGTTAAAAGAACTTGAAAATTCAGATATTACACTTGTTTCAAACCCAGAAACTTGGGCGTTTGAACATGGTGATAAAACTCTTGCATATAAAGTAGTTGAAAACTTGGATGAGGCGATAAACCACATAAATACTTATGGTTCAGGTCATACCGATTGTATTCTTACAAAGGATGATGCAAATGCACAAAAATTTATGCAAAAAGTTGATTCTGCGGGTGTTTATCAAAATGTATCAACAAGATTTGCAGATGGATTTAGATATGGTTTCGGAGCGGAAGTTGGAATATCTACAAATAAAACTCACGCAAGAGGTCCAGTAGGGTTGGAAGGGCTAACAATTTATAAATACAAGCTTGTCGGTGACGGACATATTGTAAAAGACTACGTAGATGGTACAAAACACTTTAATCATAAGGATTTATAAAATGAAAATAGGAGTTGTAGGTCTTGGGTTAATTGGTGGTTCAATTTTTAAAGCTTTAGAGGCTTTAAAATACGATGTAGTTGGAGTTTCCAATTCACAAAAGGGGTTACAAAATAATATTTCTGACGATTTTAATACACTAAAAGACTGCGAAATTGTTTTTGTAGCAACTCCAATGAATAAAACGCTTGATATACTTCAAAAATTGGAGGATTATTTACCTGAAACGACAACTGTAGCTGACACTTGCTCATTAAAAGAATTTGTCGCTAACAAAAAATATAGATATAACTTTATTCCGACTCACCCAATGGCAGGTACTGAGTTTAAAGGGTTTGAAAATTCATTTAAAGAAATGTTTGAGGGCGCAAAATGGGTTGTTTGCAACCGTAACTTGGCGCAAGAAACGAATAACAAATTGGCTGAATTAGTTTATATAATTGAACAAATGGGTGCAGAAGTTGTTTTTGCAGATGCAAAAGAACATGATGCCTCTGTTGCAATGATTTCGCACATGCCAATGGTGGTTGCTCAAGCTTTGTTCAAAGCTGTTGAAGAAGATGATTTAGCGTTGAAACTGGCTTCAAGTGGATTTAGGGATATGACAAGACTTGCTCTTTCAAATGAAGAAATGGCAATTGATATGGTTAATATAAATCACAAAAATATTGAACAAGCTATTTTGAAACTTTATTCTTCTGTAGGAAATTTGATTAATGAAAATTATGCAGATAAAATTTCTAAAATTAAATTAAATCGTCAAAGAATGTATAATAAAGATGGAAGAAATATAATTTAAATTTTTAAATTTTGCAATAAAATTTTAAAATGAAATTTGTCCGTAAAAATACGTACGTAAATTCACGTACGTATTTTTACGGTCTAAAACTTAAAAAATCTATAAAATACTGACTTTGCCAATCAAAAATCCTGTCCCGACAGGAATAACCTCTAGTTTGGAGGGGTGAGTCGCTAAAACGTACAAAATAGAACTGTTTTAGCGTTTAACTAACCTCCACAAACTTTGCAAGGTTTTCCACCTCGTTTTATTGCTTGTGATTTTTCAATTTTTATACAATTTACAGTACATTTTTTAGCCCATTTGCAATACAACTTGTGATACTTTAGTGTTGCAGTATTGAACATTACAGGCTCTGCAAATGCAGGTGTGCCAATGAATACAAGTGTAAAGAATACTAAAAGTGTACAAAATATCTTTTTCATAAAACTCTCCTATGTCAATAAAAACGCCCCTTTTAGGGGCGTTTTCTAAAGTTTATTTTTCTGGTTGAATTGGTTGTTGAGCACTTGTTGTTGATTGCGCTTGAACTTGAGATTGTGTTTGTGTTTGAGATTGCCCTTGTTCTTGATTCATAGCGTTAATAACCGCGTATGAAGTTGTCCAAGCATTACCAGCTTTCAACATTTTTTTAGCACGTTTAATTTTATCTTTTTTCAATTTTTGTTGTTCTTTTTGATACTTTTTCATTAATTTTGGGCTTGCATTTCTTTCTTCAATATTCAAGCTTATTAGTTTGTATGCATTGTTATAAGCTGTTGAGTTATAGCCCTTTTTAGCCAATGTTGGGTATGTGTAAGCGATATAATCATATGCATTCATAATTCTTTTTTCGCTTGAAGGGTGTGTTGCAACCAAGTCAAAATTAGAACCGTCGTTCATTTTGTTCAACAATGAAACCATTGCTAATGGATTATATCCAGCGTTTACCATCAAATCAATTGCTGTAACGTCAGCTTCAAATTCATCTTTTCTACTTAATTTTGTTGTAGACATTTGTTGTGCTGCAGCAACACCAATTGCTTGACCTGTTGTTTCAGTTTTTACAGATCCTGCCATATTTGCAATAACAGAGTTTAAAATAGATTGTTTTGCGCAGTGACCGTTAATTATGTGTCCCATTTCGTGTCCTAAAACTGCTGCTAATTCAGCATCGTCAGATGTTAATTCTAACAATCCTTTATAAACGTAAATTTCTTTATTAATGTTTGAGTATGCATTTGCATCAGCTTCTGTTGAAACTTTAATTGAAATACCGCTTGGTAAGTTGTTTTTCTTAATTAAAACATAGGCGATATTGTTTAATTTCTTTTGCATTGCTGCTTGATCCCACTTTGATGTAGTGGTTGTTGTTGCTGCGTTAACTTGCAAACCTAAAAATAGTGCAAATAATGCGATTAATATTTTTTTCATTGTATCCTCCATATTAATAATATAGTGGCGCAAATTTTTAATTTGCGCCACTATTAAAAAACAATTATTCTTCTACTGAATCTTCAGCAGGTTCTTCTTGAACCATATCTTCTTCATCAACACCTTGTTGATTCATTTCTTCAGCAATTTCTTCGTTGATTTCGTCTTCATCGTAATTTTTTTCTTCTTCAACTGGTTCATCTTGGTATTCATAGTTTCTTTGAGCTTCTTGTTCAGCTTTTTCCATTTGAGAAACTGATTTAATATCAATTTTCCAACCAGTTAACTTGTGAGCCAATCTTACGTTTTGACCTTCACGACCAATAGCTAGTGATAATTGATCATCTGGAACAACTACCATTGCTTCGTGAGCGTTTTCATCATTAGCTAAGATGTCAACAGACACAACTCTTGCTGGTGATAAAGCATTTACGATATATTCAACAGGGTCTTCTGAATATCTAACGATATCGATTTTTTCGTTTTTTAACTCGTTAACGATAGTTTGTATTCTAGAACCTCTAGGTCCGATACAAGCACCTACAGAATCAACTTCTGGGTCGTTTGACCAAACTGCAATTTTTGTTCTATAACCTGCTTCACGAGAAATTGATTTGATTTCTACGATATTATCTTCGATTTCAGGAACTTCAAGTTCAAATAATTCTCTAACGATTTCAGCATGAGCGTGAGAAACGATTACTTGTGGTAAACGAGTTGTTTCTTTTACGTTTACAACGAAAACTCTGATTCTGTTACCAGGTTTGTAATATTCACCAGGGATTTGTTCTTTCAAAGGCATAATAGCATCTGTTTTACCAATGTTAACGATAACGTTTCTGTTTTCAACACGTTGGATAATACCCGTAATCAAAGTACCTTTTTTGTCTAAAAATTCGTTTAGAACTAAGTTTCTTTCAGCTTCTCTGATTCTTTGAGTAATTACTTGTTTTGCTGCTTGAGCTGCGATACGTCCAAATTGTTCAGGTGTAACTTCGATTTTAACTTCATCATCAATTTCTACATCTTCATCAATTTCTTTTGCTTCAGCTAAAGAGATTTGTTCGTCTTCCATACCGTCTTCAACTGATTTTACAACAACTTTTGTGCAGAAAACACCTATTTCACCAGATTGTTCATCTAAGATAGCTTCAATATTTGCAGCTTCTTTGCATTTCATAGATTTTTTGTAAGCTGCAACCATTGCATCACATAACGATGCAATAAGTACATCTTTAGAAATTCCACGTTCTTTTTCAAGTTCTTCGCATGCTTCAAACAATGCTGTTCCGATTTTAATCATTTTTATATCCTTTCGATTTTGTATTTTATTCTGTCATTCCGCGCTTGTTGTGCTATTTTATCTTATAGACTACTCAAAATATAATTTTGTTGATTTTATTGTGCTAAGTGGTAAAACCATTTCTTTTTCGTCTTCAAGTCTAATGATTGTAATACCTTCTCTTTCATCATAATCAACCAACTTTGCTTTGAAAATTTGTTCTGTTTCACCTTCTAGTGGTTGTTTTAACTTGATACTTACGTTTCTTCCTCTGAAAATCAAATATTCCCTATCAGATTTGAATTTTCTTTCTAGCCCAGGAGAAGATACTTCAAGATAGTATTTGCAGGGGATTAATTCGTCTAAAAAGTCTTGAATACTTCTTGTAACATTTTCGCAGTCATCAAGGTTAACTGGATGGTCGTATGAAAATAAGAAAATTCTAAGATACCAACGATGATTTTCTTTAGTAAAATCAACTTCTACTGGCACTAAGTTAAACCTCATGGCTGTATTTTCTACAAGTGGCATAACTTTTTCTAGTATTTCGTGTCTATTAATTTCTTCTTTCATAGCCTCTATCCTTTATTATAAAAAGAGAACAGGATTTCCTGTTCTCTTTTTAAAGAAACTTATATCTATATTCTAACAAATTTATATTATTTTGTAAAGTTATTAAGAAAATATAGCGTTAAGACATGTTACAAATAGGTGCAAAACATGGCAAAAAGAATATTCACATGTGTTTAAGCCTATATAGTTTACTCAAAACAAAGAAAGTGTGTGTTTTAAAAATGGCAATTCAAAGTGTATCAGCTTACGACGTTACTCAAGTTCAACAATTGAACAGACCAAGAGGAAAGGGTAAGAGTGGTAAGTTAGGTAAGGCAACTCCTCCAATAAGTTACGAACCAAAGCAAGATACATTTGAAAAATCAGCTTACGATAAAGTAGGTTTTACGAACGAATTAGAGAGTATTAAGGACAACAATGGTAAATCTGTCTATAATGCTCAACACATTATGCAAATTTTAAAAAACGTTGATAGAGAACCTGCAAGATTAGAACCATTAAGAGATATGGCTCATTTATCAAATATGAAAGGCAAAGACTTGGCAAAAATTTCCTACGGAAAAGCTGATTCTTTAGCTATCGTAAATGAATTTTCTAAAAAGACAAAAGAAAATGGTAATCCAAAATATGCAAGTAGTCATTTGATTAAATTCTCAGCACTTCCTGCACCAGATTTGGAAAGAATTAGACCATTAACAGAAACTACACTTGCGCCAAATGAAATGATTAATATTGCGCAAAATAAAGAACTTGATTTGAAAAAGTTAGGCTCAAAAATTGTAGAAATGGAAAAATCCTGTGGTTCAAAATCTTTAGACAAAGTTTCTTTCAAAAAAGATATTTATGACCCTGAAAATGCTTATGTAATTACAGGTAAAACTATTTTTGGTATTACAAAATCAGAGTTATTGGACAAAAATTTAAATAGACTTGCCGTTGATAAAACTACTGAATATACTTCTGCAAGTGGTAAAATGTATGAATTAAGAAAAACAAACGATTATAGAAACAACACAATTTCTTCAGTTCGTTCATACATTGATGATGAAGGTTATCCAAATGTTGAAAATCAAGTAAGAATCATCAAAGATAAAAATGGTAAAAAACTTAGAACTGAATTTATGACACCATCAGAGGTGAAAGGTGTTTATGATATCAAATATACTTATCCAGATGGAAAAGTAGAACAAATTTCTTCAGGTAAAATTGATAAGAAAACAGGTATTGTATCAGTAAAACGTGACATGAAATCGTTAGATGGTACAAGAACTCAATATTTGTACGAAAACGACCCACAAGGTAATAGAATTATTGATTACAAAATTACAGATGAAAAGGGTAAAACGTTATTAAATTACTCTCAATCTTTTGAAGTTGTAGATGATAATCATTTCATTTCATCTAAAAACGGTAAAGTTTACGAAATGACTGTAAGTAATGACAAAAATACCTTGACTGTAAAAGACAGAGATACAAAAGAAGAAAATAATTTAAACCTAGGCAAAATGGTTAGAGGTAACAGAAAATCAATGCTTAACTTGTTGAAGAAATTTCCAGGAGAAGAATTGATTAATCTAAAAGATACAACAAATATTCTTAAAGGTGTTGATAAATTAGATGATTGTTGCTATTGGCCAGACAAAAAGGAAATTGATATTGTAGATGATTTCTATTCAGTATTGCACGAATTAGGCCATTCAAAAGATAACAATGGTGGAAATAGTCTTCTAACAAGGACTGAAGATATCCAAAAAGTGTATGATAAAGAAAGAGCTGCATTTAACAAAGCTTTCCCAAATGCACAAAGAGATCACATCAACTACTTTATTGACGTAGAAGAACATTATTCAGGTTCAAGAGGTGGTTTAGAAGAAACAGTCGCAGAATCAAATGCACTATTAAATTCATATAATACACAAAATGATATTGCAGCTCGTTCTCAATATTTGCAACAATACTTTCCAAAAACAATTGCAAAAATGTCAGAATACTTGTTTAAATAACAAGAATAAGGTAGAATAAAAAAACAAAGTAGAAAAACGGTATAAAAATGGAAATAAACAGAGTAAATACACCAAAAACTGTTGGTACAGAATTAAAAAAACAGACAACTAAAGTTAAAGACATAGGTTTAAAAAAAGATAAATTTGAAAAGAATTTAACTCCAGATGCTGTAATGGAGACTATTTCAAATATAAAAGAAACTGATGGAAAAACAAATAAATTCCGTTATCCACAAGTAATGGAAGGTATTAAAAAATCATTAGAAGAGGATCCTAAAAAGTGTGCAATCGCACAAAAATTAGCACCTCAAAATAACATTTCTCAATTAGGTTTGAGAAATATTTTAGCACTTCCGTTTGATACAGTTAAGGATATTGCTGATATTGCAACAAAAAAAGACAAAAAAGATGACTTAAAATTTTCAACAACAAGCGAAGTTGAAGATGTTTATCATATGGAACCAAAAGACATCAAGAGAGTTGCACAATTAATTGATACTCCTTTGACAGGCAAAAATATTATCAAAACTGTTCAAGAACCAACAAAGATTGATACCAAAAAATTAGCCGACAAAGTTAACGATATGGTTAAAACTCTTGGTGTAGACGGTTTAGAAGAAGTTACTTTTGCAAGAGATGTTTACTCAAAAGGTGATTACACTCTTGTTGCTGTTAAAAAAGGCTTTGTAGATGATGATGATTTTACAAAAGCAGTTGTAAAAAATAACGACGTTACAATGAAAGAAGTTATGGATAGCAAACTTAACCGCTATGCTCTTGAAACTTTGACTCACTACAAATCTCAAAATGGCAAAGAATATCAAATTAAAAAAGTTAACGATTTGAGAAACAATACAACTGCAAAAACTCGTTATGAATTGAACGAAAAAGGCAGAGGTATAGTAACTCACGAAATTAGACTTGTAAAAGACAAAAACGGTAAACTTCAAAGAACAGAATATACTGAACCATCTGATGTAAAAGGTATTTTTAACATCAAATATGTTATGCCAAATGGCAAGGTTAAAGAAGTTTCATCTGCAAAAGTTGATAAAAAGACTGGCATTACAACAATTAAAAAGGATATGACTTCACCTCTAGGAGTTAGAACTCAATATTTATATGAAGATGACCCTCAAGGTAATAGAATTGTTGATTACAAAATTACAGACAAAAATGGTAAGGTTCTTTTAAATAATAGTGAATCTTTTGAAGTTGTTAATGACAAAAAATTCATTTCTTCTAAAAATGGTCACAAATACGAAATTTCAATACCTGAAAAAGGTTATGGAATTAATGTAAAAGACCTAGAAAATCCAAAAAGAACTGCAAAATTTGAACTTTTTGAAGATATTTCAGGTATGCAAGAACCAATTTTGAATGTTCTAAAACAAATGCCTGGAGAAGAATTATTCAAACTAAAACAATCAACAAACAAATTGGTTGGTATTCCAGATGTTTTAAGTTCTTACTCTCAAACAACAGAGGCAGAACGTAAAATTGTAACAGGTAATGATTTGTTTGTAATTCTTCATGAATTAGGTCACGCCTGCGATGTAAAAGATGTTGATATGAAAAAACAAAAGGAAACTGTTGAAAATGCTTTGTTTAATGATAAAAAATTCAATCAAATTTACGAAAAAGAAAAGAAAGCATTTAACAAAGCTTATCCAGATGCACAAAGAAACCACATTGCATACTTTATTAACCACGAAACTCACTACAACGGTGAAATCGGTGGTAAAAAAGAAACAATTGCAGAATCAAATGCTCTTTTAACAACAGCAAAAACTCATGAAGTTTTAGGTATTCGTTCTCAATACTTACAACAAAACTTCCCAGAAACAATTGCATACTTAGATAAAAAGCTTGCAGAAGTTCCTAAAAAACCGATTGAATATTCTAAAAAAGAACTTCCAGATGGCTGGAGTCACTAAGGTTTAATAAATTTAATTTATATCGGAAGCGCCGAGGTTGAAAACCTCGGCGCTTCCTTTTGTTATTTAATGTGTTATTTTACAACAATGTTTACCAATTTTTTAGGTACAACGATGACTTTAATAACTTGTTTGCCTTCTGTTGCATCTTTAACCTTTTGACTTTCAAGAGCTACTTTTTTCAACTCTTCTTGGTCTAAGGCCTCATCAACTTCAATTTTGTCACGAACTTTACCGTTGATTTGAACAACTAATGTGATTGAGCTTGCTTTTGCAAGGTTTTCGTCATATTCACACCATTTTTCGTCGTGAATTGAAGTTTTTGCACCTAATGAAGTCCAAACTTCTTCAGTCATGTGAACTGCAACAGGTGACATTAATTTCATTAATGTTAAAATTGCAAAACTGAACACGTTTTTGTCTTCATCGTTCCATTGAGCTTTATTAGTCCAATCAGAAATGTAATTTGCTAATTCTCTATATTTAGAAATTACAGTATTGAATTGGAAATCATTTGCGATGTCGTTAGTTATACCTTTAATTGAGATATGAACCATACGAACCAAATCATCGTTAGCTTTTGTACGAGTTTCTGGAACTTTGTAATCAAAAGAAATTTTGTCTTGGTTTGTTGAAACTAATCTCCAAACTCTGTTTAAGAATTTGTAACAACCTTCAACACCTGCATCTGACCAATCGAAATCTCTTGCTGGAGGCGAATCTGAAAGAATAAATGTTCTTGCAGTATCAGCCCCGTAATTTTTAAAGATTTCATCTGGGTCTACTGTGTTTCCTTTTGATTTTGACATTTTAGAACCGTCTTTAAGAACCATACCTTGAGTTAACAAGTTTTTGAATGGCTCGTCAAAGCCAACAAGTCCTAAATCGTGTAATGCTTTTGTAAAGAATCTTGAGTATAACAAGTGAAGAATGGCATGTTCAATACCACCTACGTATTGGTCAACTGGTAACCATTTGTCAACTAATTCTTTATCAAAACATTTTTCAGAGTTTCTAGCATCAGAATAACGTAAATAATACCAGCTAGAACACATAAATGTATCCATTGTGTCAGTTTCTCTAACAGCATGTCCTCCACAAACAGGACAAACAGTGTCTTTGAATGTTTTAGATGTTGTAATTGGTGATTTACCTACTACAGAGAAATCAACATCTTTTGGTAATAATACTGGAAGTTGATCTTCTGGAACAGGTTGGATACCGCATTTGTCACAATAAACAACAGGTATTGGAGCGCCCCAATATCTTTGACGAGAAACTAACCAATCTCTTAGTCTGAATTGAGTTTTAAATTCACCAAAACCATTGTCTACAGCAAATTGAGTGATTGCTTTTTTCGCATCAACATTTTTCATTCCGTTAAATTCACCAGAATTTATCATTACACCTTCTTCAGTGTAAGCGTTTGTCATTTCGTCAACATTTAATTCTTTGTCTTTTGGTGAAATAACAACCTTCATTGGTAAATTATATTTTTTAGCGAAAGCAAAATCTCTTTCATCGTGTGTTGGAACTGCCATTACAGCACCAGTACCATATTCTACTAATGCATAATCAGCAGTCCATAGAGGGAATTTTTCGCCAGTGAATGGATTGATTGCGTGAGTTCCTAAAGGAACACCTGTTTTAACTCTATCTGTAGAAAGTCTTTCAATTTCAGTAAGTTTACGTGCATTTGCTCTATATTCTTCAACAGCTTGTTTATTTTCTTCAGTTGTAAGAGTTTCGATATCTTTATATTCAGGTGCTACAACAAGGTATGTAATACCAAATGCTGTATCTGGACGAGTTGTGTAAACTGGAATTTCCATGTCTTTTTCTGCAACTTTGAATTTTAGGATTGCACCTTGAGATTTTCCAATCCAATTTGCTTGCATTGTTTTAACGTTGTCGCCCCAACCTTCAAGTTTATCAAGGTCTTTAAGGAGTCTATCTGCGTAGTCTGTAATTTTTAAGAACCATTGTGATAAATATTTCTTTTCTACAACGCTATCGCATCTCCAACATTTGCCATCGATAACTTGTTCGTTTGCAAGCACTGTACCGCAACTGTCACACCAGTTTACGGCAGCTTCTTTTTTGTAAGCTAAACCTTTTTTGTACAATTGTAAGAACAACCATTGAGTCCATTTGTAATAATCAGGTTTACAAGTTGTAACTTCTCTATCCCAATCATAAGAAAGACCCAACATTTTAAGTTGTTTTGTCATGTATGCAATGTTCTCGTCTGTCCAAGCTTCAGGATTAGCGCCGTGTTTCATGGCTGCATTTTCAGCAGGTAAACCGAAACTATCCCAACCCATTGGATGAAGTACGTTGTAACCTTGCATTTTTTTGAAACGAGCAATTACGTCTGTAATTGTATAGTTTCTAACGTGTCCCATATGAAGTTTTCCGCTCGGATATGGGAACATTGACAATGCATAATATTTAGGTTTGTCACTGTCATTTGAAGTGTGGAAAGTATGGTTATCTTCCCAATACTTTTGCCATTTTTTTTCTATTTCTTGTGGAAAGTACTCTTTATTCATGTTTTTCCCTTCATAATTACTGTATAATTTTATTTTACCATGATAAAATAAATTAGAATATAGAATATTAAAAAGAGGTAAAATTTATGCAAATTGGTGTAGATATTGAAGATAGCAACAGATTTGAATATCGTTCAAAACAACTTTTAGACAAAATTTTCACACATAGTGAGCAAGAATACTGTTTGGCACAAGCAAAACCTTCTCAACATTTTGCAGGTAAATTCTGTGCAAAAGAAGCTTGTATTAAAGCTCTTCAACAGTATGGGATTACAGGTGTTTATTTGACTGATATTGAAACTTATCACGATAAAAATGGTTGCCCAAAACTTAGACTTTTGAAAAAAATATCTAAAAATCTTCGTTTTAAATTGAGTATTTCTCATGACAAAACAAAAGCAATTGCGTTTGTTATTGCAAAGTAAATTTAATTAAACAAGTAGGCGGTTCGCTTATGCGAACCGCCTACTTGTTTATTCCTATTATTTTATTCAAAGTCGATTAAACTTCTTTTTTCTTTTTGCCTTCTTCATCAACTTCTTTTTCATTAGTTGTTGCTGGAGTAGGTGTTTCATTTTTTGTTTCTGGAGTTGCAACTGTATCGGCTTTTGTGTCTGCTTTAGTTTCGCTTACTGCGGATACTTCATCAGACAAATTACTAACTGCAGAATCAGCTTCTGTATTTGTTTCGATTGCTATATCATTATTGCTAGCAACGGTTTCTGCCATTTTTAATTGACTATTTGCAACTTGATTTAACTTGTTTGCTGCCTCCATACCTGCTTGACCAATTTTTCTGTTTTGAGAACCGAATAGTGAGCCTATAGTTCCAAAGATTCCAGCACCAGTGATTCCACCACCGATGTTAAGACCCACGCTAGATTTAATGGAAGTGTTTGTTAATCCAACGTCATTGTGAGTAACCTTCACTTTTGACATGCTAACGCCACCGATAGCTCCACCGATAACGCTACCAGCTATAGCTCCAATTTTACCAGCTTTTGAACCTTTTTTATATAGCTTTGTTGACATATCATTAGTTTCTTTTGCAAAATCTATGCCTTTTTGCGCTTCGCTATGACTTTCGTTTACATATTTTGTAAGAACATCTAAATCGCTCATTGTTTTTTCTGTTTCAGCATTCAAGTCTGCAACTACAGCTTCTTTTTCCGAAACTTTTGAATTACCATTTTGTGCTATATCTTTGATGTCACCTTGTAATTCTTCAGCTTTTGCCTCATCGCTTTCTGTCGCTTCGCCAGATTCTATTTTTTCGTTAACAGTTTCTAATTCTTTTTCTTTAGTTTCAATTTCTTCATTCATATCATCAACAATTTCACGAACAACAGCTCGTTCATCTTCTGCTTGAGCAATATTTGCTGTTGCAATGTCTTGTTTTTCCAAAATAAAATTGCTAAATCCACTAATTTCTTTTAATGTTGCACTCAAGGTTTCAGTATTTTCGTTAGCTTTTGCGGTAAATTGTTTTACCATTGATTTCAAACTAGCACCTTCTTCTTCTAGTTGTTTTTTGAAATCGGCAGCGCTTTGCATACCAGTAGATTCTTCAGTGTTTTCACCGTCGACATTGTACTCAACCTGATTATCATCTTTTGTTTCGTTGGTAATCTCTTTAGCATCTTTTTCTGAAACAGTACTTTCAGCCTTTTTAAAGACATCATCTGGAACTTGAACGCCCTTTTGTTTCATTTCCAAAATTTGATTTGCTGAATAACTATTCCAATTTATACCTTGAACCATAAATTCACACTTTCATAATTTACCCATATTTTAATATCGGTATGCCTGAAAAAAACTTTACACATGCTTTTAGGTATATTTACAATCTGTTACATTTGTTTGTGCTAGTATTTAATTACAAAAAAGAAAAGGAAGTATAAATATGGCACTAACAGTATATTTAGGTATAGACGTAGGTTCAGTTACAACAAAATTAGCTTTGGTTGATGAAAACGGTAAATACGTTGATAGTTATATGTTAAGAACTGCAGGTAAACCAGTAATGGCGGTTCAAGAAGGTTTGAAACATTTAAAATCACAAGCAACTCAAGAATATGATGTAAAAGGTGTTGGTACAACAGGTTCAGGTCGTAACTTAGCTGGCGCATTAGTTGGTGCAGATATTATTAAAAACGAAATTACAGCTCACGCAGTAGCTGCAAGTGTTAATATCCCTGGGGTTCAAACAATTCTTGAAATTGGCGGACAAGACAGTAAAATTATTATTTTGAGAGATGGTATTGTTACTGATTTTGCTATGAATACAGTTTGTGCAGCAGGTACAGGAAGTTTCTTAGACCACCAAGCACAACGTTTGAATGTTCCAATTGAAGAATTTGGTGATACAGCATTAAAATCTACAAATCCAGCCCGTATTGCAGGTCGTTGCGGTGTATTTGCGGAAAGTGACTTGATTCACAAGCAGCAATTGGGATATCCAGTAGAGGATTTATTATACGGTCTTTGTCAAGCATTAGTTAGAAACTATTTAGCAAACCTAGCATTAGGAAAAGATTTGTTACCAACAATCTCATTCCAAGGTGGTGTTGCAACTAATAAGGGTATGGTTAAGGCATTTGAAGAAGAATTAAAAACAAAAATTGTAGTTCCTGAAAATCACCAAACAATGGGTGCTATCGGTGCTGCGTTATTGGCAATGGAAAATCATCAATATACTGAAAAACCAACAACATTTAGAGGCTGGGAAGTTGGTGATATGCATTTTGCTTCAATTACTTGTGATTGCAATGGTTGCTCTAACCAATGTGAAGTTATTACAATTGTTGAAGGTATGGACGAACACAACCACCCTCACTATGAAAATATCAAAGATATTCAAGGTAATATCATTGCACGTTGGGGCGGTACTTGTGGACGTTGGGATATTGCCTAACGTAAACTAAAATAGAGAGAACAAAATGCATTCAAATAACCATCAATTTAAAAATTTTTTAATAATAATTGTTGCGGTTGTTGGTTTGATTTTGTATGTTATGATTAACCCGAACCTTTTTGATAATATTCAGAAAAAAGGGGCTTTGAAGTTGTCTTCACAAAAGCCTTGGCAAGAAGAACTTGAAGATGAAGATGATGTAGTTGATGATGTTGAAATTCAAATGGAATATCCAGAGAATGAATTTAAAAAAGAAGAGTCAAATAATCCATTTGAAAAGTTTAATAAAGAGGAAGCTGATGAATATTGGGTTACAGGTAGTGTACCGATTAATCCAATGACTGATTTAAACTATAAAAAAAGAAGTGAGATTTATCAATTAAGAAAAATTTACGTAGAAAAAACTATTTTCAAAAATAGAAATTATACTCCAACAGAAGAAGTTTTTGGACAAATTGTCGATAAAAAACCTTGGTTGAGTATTGAAGCTTTAACTTGTACTGGTCGTGGAGCAAAAGCAAATATAGGTTTATCAGAAGAAAGTCGCTATATTAATAATCCAACAATGCTAGTAGGTCTTGATAGATTAAGTTTTGACGATAAATCAAAAAAAGATTGTACTCCAGTGGATTATTTAATTCCAGTGAAGATTAACTATTCAAAAGATGAAAATACGATTAAAGTTATTTTTGAAGTTTCTGCATATAGAGGAAATTTGGGTCATACATTCTTGCTAAAAGGCTTAAATGCGCGTGATTTAGGGTTCAAATTTGCTTATGCTGATAATTTAAAAAACACAGTATTTACGCAGAAAGAAAATGTTTCGACAAATATTTATGCATTTAAAGATTTTATTCACCTAGGCAATGCATGTGGTGTTCAAGGTGGTTGTAATAATGGTTCACCACTTCAAAACGAATTAAAATTTACCACAATGGCATATCCTGCAACAATTCACATGAAGTTATGGAAAAAAATGCCTAAAAATAAAGATGTTAAACCTGATATTAACTATTTGATAATTTTAAGATAATATTTTATAATCGACTAAAAGGAGAAATTTATGAATATAGTTGGAGTTTTAAAAGAATTTGTGACTTGGTTTTATATGTTAGGAATTGTTTTTGTCATTTCATACTTAATCGGTTCAATTCCAACAGGTTACATTATTGTAAAAGCTAAAACAGGTAAAGATATTAGAGATGTAGGTTCAGGCTCAACTGGTGCAACAAACGTTAAAAGAGTTTTGGGAACTCCATATTTCTTTATTGTAATGTTATTGGATGCATTGAAAGGTGCAGTTCCAGTGATTTTAGCAGTATTGTTTGCTCATTTTAAGGCTGAATTAGGTATTCCTGCAGTAGTTGCAGCAGTGGCAGTAATTATCGGTCACAGCAAACCAATTTATTTAGCATTTAAAGGTGGTAAATCTGTAGCTACAGGAGTTGGTACAATTTTAGCTTTAAATTGGCAAGTTGGTTTGATTATTGCAGCGATTTGGGGTGCAATTACATATACTTCTAAATATGTATCTTTAGGTTCAATTATTGCAGTAGCTTGTGCTCCTGTTTTAATGTATTTATTTCACCAACCAATTGCGTATGTTGTATATTGTGCAATAGGTGCTTTGTATATCATATATCTTCATAGAGAAAATATTAAACGTCTTATGAAGGGTGAAGAAAATAAAGTTAGAAAATAGAGTTATTGAAAAAAAGGTTGGGCGGTTATAACATAACCGCCCAACACTTTTTTATTGCTTTAAATAAGCTTCAATAAATCCGTCAATATCTCCATTCATTACGGCATCAACGTTACCTACTTCGTAACCTGTTCTATGGTCTTTAACCATTTTATACGGGTGAAATACGTATGAGCGAATTTGAGAACCAAAATTGATATCAAAATTTTGACCTTTTAATTCTGCAAGTTTTTTTTCGTGTTCTGCTTGACGCATTGCCAATAATTTTGCTGCAAGCATTTGCATTGCAATGGTTCTGTTTTGAAGTTGAGATCGCTCTTGTTGACATTTAATTACAATTCCTGTTGGTTTGTGCAAAATTCTAACTGCTGTTTCAACCTTGTTTACATTTTGACCACCAGCACCACCTGAGCGCATAGTATCGAGTTCAATATCTTCTGGAGGAATTACAATTTCTTTTTCATAATCTTCAATGATTGGTGAAACTTCACAACTTGCAAAGCTTGTTTGGCGTTTTCCATTTGCATTGAATGGTGAAATTCTAACTAATCTATGTACTCCACGTTCAGCTTTTGCGTATCCAAAAGCAAATTTGCCTGTGATTCTTATTGTTGCAGATTTAATACCAGCTTCGTCACCTTCTGACTTGTCCATTAAAGTAACTTTCCAACCTTTGCTTTCTGCCCAACGAGTATACATTCTAAGTAACATTTCTGCCCAATCTTGGGCATCAGTTCCTCCAGCGCCAGCATTTACAGTAAGCATTGCATCAGCACTATCATATTCACCTGAAAGCATTAATTGAACATCAAATTTATCCAATTCTTTTTCTAAATTTTCTAGATTTGAGTTAGCTTCGTTGATTAAGTCTTTGTCTTGCATTTCGTATGCAATTTCAGCATCAGAAATAATTTCTTCCCAATGTTCAATGCGAGAAATATTTTCTTTAATTTCCCTTGTTTTTTGACCTAATTCGCTTGCAAGCTTTTGGTCAGCCCAAACTTCTGGAGATTGCAATTTTGCTTCAAGCTCGGAAAGTTTGTGTTTAGAGTTTTCTAAGTCAAAGACACTCCTTGTTTTTGGCTATTCTGTTTTTTAAATCTTTGATATCCATAATTATTTTTTCTTAGCTGACTTGTCTGCAAGTTCAGAATCCATACGTAAAAATACAGGGTGGATATCTTCTTTTGCAATTAATTTGCCAACTTTGATGTTATCAACAGTTAAATCATCATATTTTGTAGACAAATCAAATGATAATTGTTTTGCCATTTCTTTTGCGATATTAGGACAGAATGGTTCAATTAATGATGCAATTATGCACATAATATCAAGAACTGTTGTTAAAACTTGACCGCATTCAAGCATTTTTTCTTCTTTAGCTAGAGTCCAAGGTGCATTATCAGTAACATATTTGTTAGTTACGTCAACAAGCGAAATAATTGCATTTCCAGCTTCTGCAACTTCATAGTTATCAAAATGATTTTTTACAATATCAACAGTATTTTTAGCTGTATTTAAAATGCTTGCATCAGTTTTAAATTCTGGTTTGATTTCTCCGTCAAAGTATTTTACAAGCATAGATAAAGTTCTGTTTAGTAAGTTACCCATTGAATTTGCAAGGTGTGCATTAACTTTTTCTTTAAAATCATCATCAGAGTAATTACCATCTTTGCCACAAGGTGCAGATGTTGCCATGTAGTAACGAAGAGCATCTGGTGTTTCAAGTTCAAAGTTTTTCAAAATATCTTGAGGTGCAATTACATTACCTAATGATTTAGACATTTTTGTTTCGTCAATTGTAATCCAGCCGTGTGCTAAAAGTTGTTTTGGTAATGGTAAATCAAGTGCCATTAAAATTCCAAGCCAATAAATACTGTGGAATTTAAGAATATCTTTACCAATTACGTGAAGATTTGCTGGCCAATATTTGTTAAATTTTTCATCGCTTTTGCCGTCAGGGTTATAACCTAAAGCTGTAATATAGTTTGAAAGTGCATCAATCCAAACGTAAATAACTTGTTCTGAATCACCAAGAACTGGAACACCCCAAGTTACATTAGAAATTGAACGTGATACTGAAATATCTTGAATGTCTTGTAATTGGTTTAAAACTTCATTTGCTCTAAAGCTTGGAACGATAAAATCAGGATTTTCTTTAATATGTTTGATGATTGCATCTTTATATTTTGAAAGTTTAAAGAAATAATTTTCTTCTGAAACTTCTTCTGGTTTTTTCATGTGATCAGGACAAAGACCGTCTTCTGTCAAGTCTTTTTCGTTTAAGAAACATTCACAACCGCTACAGTATAGACCAGTATAAGAATGTTTGTAAATATCACCTTTTTCAACAAGTTTTTTAAATATTTTTTGAACAATTTTTTCATGTTGTTCATCAGTTGTTCTGATAAATTGGTTATAATCTATACCCAATGCCTTCCAACAATCTTGGAATTTTTGGGCATTAGAATCGCAAAGTTCTTTTGGTGTAATTCCTTGAGATGCAGATGTTTTTTGAATTTTAATGCCGTGTTCATCTGTACCAGATAAGAAATATACATCATCACATCTTTTTTTGAAGTGTCTTGCGATAATATCAGTTAATATTTTTTCGTATGCGTGACCAATGTGAGGTGCACCGTTTACGTAGTCAATTGCAGTTGTTAGATAAAATTTTTCCATAAAAACCTCTTTATTTCTAAGTAATTATAAGAAAATTATACAATAAAAATACGGAATATCTTATTTCTGCAATTTTATTCGTTCTCGTAAAATTTTTGCGTAATCTTTATATTCGTCAGATTGATTTGTTCTACCGTAATTATTTGCATGGATTCTCCTGTCACAACTGATGAATGGTAGTTTAACAATTTCAATATTGGCTTTATGTAGTCTATTTGTTAAATCTATTACATCGCCTGTAATGATATCCTCTCTAAAATCTCCAATGATATCAAAAACCTCTTTTTTGAATAAAGTAGAACCTGTTAAAATTCCATAAAACGGTTCAGGTTTGCAGAAATTCTTTTGTTCTGGAGTGTCAGAAGAACAAAAATCTTTTAATTGTGCCATAACAATTTTATAACTAGAATTTTCTTGCATTTTGTTATACAGGATTTCAAGGGCGTTGTCTGTAAGCATATCGTCTTGGTCTATTGTTAACCAATAATTTCCTTTTGATTCTCTTATTCCTGTGTTTTTACCTGCAACTTGACCTTTATGCTCTTTATTTACAATTACGCGACAGCCCATTTTTTTCGCAATTTCTGCCGTTTTGTCAGTACTGATATCGTCAATTACTATAATTTCGTGATTAAATTTTTGTTTTTGGATGCTTTTAATAGTTTCTTTTATATATTTCTCACCATTATAAGATGGAATAACCACTGATATTAAATCGTCCATAAAGTCTCCTTTTTATATAATTCTATCAAAAAAATATTCTTTAATTTTATTTGTTAAGTAATGTTTTGGTTTATTTGTTGCTCCAAAATACCTCTACAGTCCACCATTTATTTAAATATAGTGAAATGTTCTATTTTGATAAATATAAACAAAATTATTAATTTGTTGTGTTTGTTATATAATATAAAATAAGAGTAGCTTTGAAAGAGCGTACTATACTCAAAATCACGTGATAAAGAATATGGCACAAACGCAAGTCCTTTGGAACAAAGAAATTGAAGAAATAAAAGATTCTGGATATTTAAATGAAAATATCTCTATTACGGATGCCTTGATTGAAAATTTTTACAATGAAATTATGTGTCCAGAAGAAAAGGATTTGATGGATGTAATTTTTTCCACAAATCCAACTCAAGAAGACTTAGAAAAAGTTTTACAAAGATGGGATATTGAGGTTAAACAAGGTTCAAAATCTTTGTTGCTTGCTTATTTTATGAAAAAACATCCAGAACTTGACTTTCATAAATATAATGCACCTAGATTAAATGGTTTGTTGCTAAATTTGAGATTTAAGAACCTGCAAATTACGGCTCATTATAAAAAAATAGGTCAAGAATTAAATAAACATAATATAACTCCACTAATTATAAAAGGTGGAGCTATGAGGTATTTGATACCAGATTTACCTAGGTATATGGGTGATATAGATGTTTTAGTTCCAGCGAAAAGTTGGAAAAAAGCAGAAAAAGTAATTAAAAACTTAGGCTATTATCCTAAAAAGCTAGATGTTCACTCTTTTGATGTTCTTGAAAATAAAGATTCCGAATATGGAATTTTAGATATTCACAAGTTCATTTTTATGGAAACTAATAAAAAGACACAGTGGCTAAAGGGTTTATTTAAAAGGGCTGAAGAAAAAGAAATTTTTGGTGTGAAAACATTACTTCCAAGTATGGAAGATTTAATGTTTATTACTCTTACAAATTTGGCAAGCAATTTGAGAGATCATAAAAGTCAAGCAGGTATTTTGTTTGCGCTATTTGATTGTAAATATTTTCTTGAATCAAAACCTGATTTTGATTGGGATATTGTGAAAAAAGATGCCAAAAAAACAGGTACAGAAGTTCAAATAAATTTTGCTATTAAATTTATTAATAAAATTTCTGAAAATATTATTCCAAAAGAAATTCAACATGACATGCTTTTTGAAAAAGAAACTAATGATTATTCAAGAGTGGTTATGTTCAAAAGGTTTTATTATGCAGAATTGCAAAAAGAATGTCGCTCAATGAAGATTGCAGATGTGGTAAAAAATCCAGCAAGTTTAGGTAAATATTTGAAACTTAAAACCAAGTACAAAACGCTAAAACTTTTAGGAAATCATCCAAAATTAATTGAAATTTTTATAAAAGATTTGAACAAGGTTTATAGCACAGTAAATAAGGATAAATAATGTTATTAAAAGATTTAACAAAAGAAGAAATAAAAAATGTTTTTAACAGTATCGATGATTATTTGGCTACAAAAGAAGAAAAATGGGTTAAATACGCAGATTTTGGATGTAAAACTGTAAAAATTGTAAGCTATAGCAACGAGTTTTTACCACTTGTAGAAAAACAATTAACTTATGTTTTAAAAGATTCTGCCGAAAATTTCGATGACACTTTAGTTATTTGGAATGAGTTGGATGTTTTGAATTTTGCAAAACTTCTTGTTAAAAAACTTCCAAGATTTGCTATGCGCTTTAGATTAGAAATGGTACACAGAAAAGCTAATAACGGTCATGTTTCAGAAGAAGAAGTTTATAATTTCCAAATAATGAATAATGAATTTTCTAAAACAAAACCTGCAATCAATGTTGATACGATGAGAGGCTTCTTCAGTGCAAATAATAAAGAAAATCACAAATATTACTATGGTGTAAAAGATTTAAGCCCAGAAGAATTTATTAAAGAAGGTCATATTTTCGTACAATTTTTGAATAATATTTTAAAAACTGAAACTTCTAACCTTGTACACGGTGCGGTTATTGGTTACAAGGGTAATGGTATTTGTTTCTGCGCAAGAGGGCAAAGAGGAAAATCGACGTTATCTGTTCTTTCTATGATGAAAGGCTTTGAATATGTTTCAGATGATTATCTAATTTTGCACGAAAATGATAAAAAAGAACTTCTATCAAGTCCAATTTATAGCATAATCACTCTTTCTCCTGAAATGTATAACAGATTATACGATTACATGGATGGTTGCAGATTTGTATCAAACAATGCTAGAAAAGATAAATATGTTTTTAATATAGCAAATTTTCACGATAGATTTAAGAAAAATTATCCGATAAAACTTTGTATCTTCCCTGAAATTGTGACAGATAAAGAACCAAGTATAAGACCTTGTACAGCGGAAGAAAAAGGTAGAGCAGTTGTTCAAATTATTCAATCAACATTAATGCAAACTCAGGATTTGAGCGAAAATTGGACAGTCAAGAAGTTGATGAATATGGTTAAAGATTATCCGTTCTACAAATTTAATCTTTGCCACGATATTGATAGAAACACTGAGTTTTTACGTGAATTTATGAATGAATTTGATAAAAAAGAACATAATTTAATTGATTTGGATAAAATTTGTGTTGATGTAACTTTCGATTTGGCAAATATTTTGAATAGCGAAACAGGAATAATTTATTCAATGAATTATTTTGCGACAAATGTTTATGAAAATATGCTTAAAGGTGTTTCAAAAGAAGATATTTTAAGCGCATTAAATCAAATTGTAGATATGCCAAATACAATTGAAAAAGACTTAGATTTGTTTGTTAATGCTTTGCAAGATAAAGAAATCTTGACAGAAATTAAATTAACAAACGAAAAACCTGTTATCAATGAAGAATTTGCGGTTCAAAACGATTATAAATTGTCGTTGATTGAGTACGCAGAAGAAGAATATAAAGAATTAGTGAAAGAAAATAAAGGAGAATAAAATGAATTACGTATTGAACGAAGAAAAAATGTTTGCAGACGTAACAGACGGTATTGCAATTATTATTAACTCAGAAACTGGTATTTATTACGGTTTGAATGGTTTAGGAACAGCAATTTACGAAAATATGGTAAAAGGTGTTTCTACAGATAAAATTTTGAATGCATTAAAAGCAATGGTAGGTTGCCCAGCAGATGTAGACGAAAAATTTAATAACTTTGTAAAAACAATGGTTGATTTCGAATTGATTGTTGAAGGTGGCGAAGATTCTGCAGATGCTGAAATTGATGAAAATGTAGCAAAAGAAGATTCATTTGAAATGGATGTAAGAGAATACAATGATGCACAAGAATTGTTGTTAGCAGATCCAATTCACGAAGTAAAAGAAGAATCAGGCTGGACTCCAGAAAAAGATTCTATTGGTTACACAAAAGAAGAAACAGCACAAAGAGAAGAAAAATCAGAAGAATAATTTTGGAGAAAGCGATGCCAAAAGTTTCGGTTATTATACCTGTTTATAATACAGAAAAATATATAAGAAAATGTCTTGATAGCGTTTGTAATCAAACGCTATCGGATATTGAAATTATCTGTGTGAATGATTGCTCACCAGATAATTCTCTTGAAATCTTAAAGGAATATGCACAAAAAGATAACCGAATAAAAATCATTGACTTCAAAGAAAACAAAGGTGCTGCGGTTGCTCGAAATAAAGGTATTGACGAAGCTACTGGTGAATTTGTAGGTTTTGTGGATTCTGATGATTTTATAGATTTAGATTTTTATGAAAAGTTGTATGTAAAAGCAGTAAAGGGTGGAGCTGAAGTCGTAAAAGGTTCTGATATGAAAATATTGCACCAAGATGGGCATGCAGAAATAGACTTGCAAAATGAAAAGATAAAGAAAAATAAAATTAATTTTTGGTGTCAATACACAACAGCAATCTATAAACGAGAGTTTATATTAAAAAATGATATTAAATTTCCAATGGGACTTTTGGTTGGTGAAGATCCTGTATTTGCGATAAAAACAGCTTTTTTATGTAATAAAATTGATATCATCAATGATGCACAGTATTATTATGCTAGAAGAGAAAATTCACTAAATTCAGAATATTGGAACATAGATAAGGTAGATTCTTACATTGAATATATTAATATTGTGACATCATTTGCACTAAATCAGGATTTAAGCGATAACGATTATAGGATATTTTTTGGCTGGGTTTTAAATGATATTTTTTGTACACGAAATGCTAAAGGAAAGTACGATTCTGAATATTATAACAAATTGAACCAATTATATAACGATGTAAGAAGTAAAATATTTAAATTTCCTATAAAATTGTTATATGATGCAAAGATATTTGTTAAACCTGATAAAAGAGGAATTTATTGGGTTGCGTATAATATTTTAAAAGAATTAAAAAAAGACAAAAGGTTTGAGATTACGTTGTGGCTTGAAGGTTATTGTAATATTTCTGAATGGAAAAAAGATGAAGTCTTGAAGGATTTGAATGTTGTATATTCTTATTTTGCATTAGGTGAAAAAACCAATTATAAAATTGTAAAGAATAAGAATTTTAATCCTTTATATTATGATGCATATTTTAATCCAGCCCATAATGCGCAATTTAGTTTTAATTGTATGCGTCCTGCGATTTTTAATGTTTTGCATGATACAATTCCGATGTTAAAAGAACCTTGGTTTACTAGAGAACAAACAATAAACTTTTGGAAATTTTATAGTAAGTTGACTTCTGATGTAAATTGTTTTTGTGTTTCACAAAGTTGTAAAGAAGGTTTTTTGCGCTTTTTTGATAAGTTAGATGAAGAAAAAATGATTGTTGCTTATAACTCTACTGCACAAAATTTTTATCCAGAAAAAGATTTAAATAGTTTAAATAGTGTCTTAGATAAATACAATGTAAAACCAAGTTCAAGAGGTGATTATATATTTTATTTTGGGGCTGTAAATGATCCAAGAAAAAATATAATATTTAATATAAAATGTTTCATTGAATTTATAAGAAAAAATAATATACAAAATCTATATTTTTATATAGGTGGTCTTGGCGGAGACATTGTTAAAGAAAAATTTAGAATGTTATATGGTGTTGAATACCCAGAATTTGAAAAATATATTGTCCCATTAGGGTTTGTTGATGACGAAGATGTTAATCGGTTGTATAGTAATTCTAAATTTTTCTCATTTTTGTCCTTGTATGAAGGATTTGGAATGCCACCATTAGAGGCAATGCAAGCGGGAGTTCCTGTTGTTTGCGCTAATAATAGTTCATTGCCAGAAGTTGTTGGTGACAGTGCTATTTTGGTTGATGCAAGTAATAAGAATGATATTGTAAAGGCATTTGAGAAAGTTTATTATGATGAAAAATTAAGGAATGAACTTGTCGAAAAAGGATTAGAAAGAGCAAAAATGTTTACTTGGAGTAAAACCGTACAATTAATTTCTAACAAAATCATAAAAGTTTTAAGTGGAGGAAAATATGATTCCTAAACGAATTTTTTATGTTTGGGGCGCAAATGAACCATTAAGAGAAAGTGTGAAAAAGTATATTGACTCTTGGAAAAGATTTCTGCCTGACTATGAAATTATACAAATAGATGAAGAAAGCAAAGAGTATTTTGATTTCCAAAAAGAATTAGATAGTAATAAATGGTTTAAAACTGTTTATGACAAGAAAATGTGGGCTTATGTATCGGACTATGTGAGAGTTAAAACGCTTTTAGATAATGGCGGAATATACTTAGATACAGATGTCGAAGTCTTAAAATCTTTTGATGATTTGCTGTCTGAGCCCGCTTTTGTAGGTATTCAAAATATTTATTACACAGAGCCTGCGATTTTGGGCGCTCAAAAAAATAACCTTTTTTTGAATAAAGTTTTAGAATTTTACAAAGAAGATATTTGGAATAGTGAGTTGTATTTAATTCCTCAAATTTTTGAAAAGTTTTTAGCCGAAGAAAAAGGAGTTAGCGGTTATCCAGATAGACAAAATCAAAAAGTTATACATTTGAAAAACATAACAGTATTTCCGCAAGGTTATTTGGTGCCATTTAATTCAACAGAGGGATATGATGAAAAATTTGTAACAGATAAAACCTATACTATTCATTGGTATGATGGAAGTTGGGTTAAGCCAGAAATATTATATTTTTTGCATAATAAGTGCAAAATGACGCTAGAAGAGATTGAAAGCACATATAAATTAAACAAACTTAAAATTGATATGTATTATAGGGCTCAAATGGCTTGGGGAAAAAAGTATACGGGGAATATAAAAAATGGCAAATAATTTATTAGATAGAGTAAAAAATATACGCATGGAAAAAAATTGCGAAGTTTCTAAATATGATGAGGCAATTTTAAAGTTATATCAAAATTATTTGTTGTTAAAAAATGATGATTTTGATGTTGTTTCAGCAAAGAAGAAATTTATAGATTATATTTTATCGATTCCCAAAGAGGATAGATTTAAAATTTTAGGCTCTGCTCAATCAAAGTATATTTGGGGAATGAAACCTAACAAAGAAACTTCAGGAAAGATTTTGAATGCAATAAATGAGGATAGAATAGTTCTTTTTGGCGAAGATGCTTTTTTAAGGTCTATAGTAACGCCTGCGCAACTATTGGAGCAGGATAAAAAACATTATTTGTACGCTTGCGGATATATTTTAGATGACTTAACAGCTTATTTTGACGCAACTCGCCCGAGCAGAATGGAAAAAATAATAAATTCGTCTTTTGAAGTAACGCAAGAGCAAAAAGAGCGCACCAGAAAAGTTATTAAAAAAATAATTGATAATAAAATTTCAAAATATAATAATCAGCCGATTTTTGAACCAAATATTGGAAGAAAAGGCGCTAAAAAAGTATTGGTAATAGACCAAAGCTATAGAGACTATTCTATTTTGAAAGGTTGTGCCGATGATTCTACTTTTGAAAACATGCTAAAAGCGGCAATTGAAGAAAATCCTGAAGCTGATGTTATTATAAAAACGCATCCAGACACAATAGGTACTAATTCAATCAAGCCGAAATGCTATTATCGAAATATTAAATCACATGATAATATTTATCGGTTAACAGAAGCTATTAATCCGCTTTCAATAATAAATTATGTCGATAAAGTATATGTTTGTTCTTCTCAATTTGGATTTGAAGCTTTGATGTGTAACAAAGAAGTTCATACTTTTGGAATGCCTTTTTATGCTGGCTGGGGGTTAACAATTGATGCTCAAAAATGCGACAGACGAAATCGCACAAGAACATTAGAGGAATTGTTTTACATCGCATATATTTATATGGCGCAATATATAAACCCTAAAAAGAATGAACCTTGTGAAATTGAAGATGCGATAAATTATTTAATAGAAGCAAGAAATGAATACTTTAGTAATGAGGTTAATACGTAGAGTACGACAATTTTGAGAGTATAAAGAGAATTGTATTATGCAAATAGATTATATAAAAAATAAATATAAAAATGAATATGACATCATTATTCCTTTTGGAAGATGTTGTCATACTTCAATGATTTTAAATGATTTAAAGCTAAGAAAATGTTCCTTGCCTTTTGATTGGCTTATAGATTCTGAAAATGAACTAGATGATATTGAAACAAGATGTAAGCTAACCTTAGATTATAATGATTTTTTGGATTCTGCAAATATACAAATTTATCGAGACAAATCTTTTTGTGACGATGCCCATTATCTATGTGTTGAACAGAAATATAAGTTTTCCCTTTGGCATGATTTTTTAAAAACAAAGTCAGATAGAGAAAATTTAGTTTTAACTAGATTTAAATATAAGAGACGTTTTAATAGATTAAATGAAATATTAAACAAGGCAAATAAGATAGCTTTTGTGCATATTGTTAACACGTATGACCACATGGACGAATTCAATAGAAATGTAGATATTGAAGCTTTGATAGGAACATTAAATGCTTTTGCTAAACATTTTAAAAATGTAAAAATTGATTTTTATTTATTTGAGCATAGCGATGTTTCTTCTAAAGGGCAAATAGAAGAAAAGCATTTTCAATTTAATAGCGGAAACATATTTAGTTTATCTCTAACCATAAATATACTTTAAATTCAGAAGAGCCTCTAAAAATTCTTAGTATTCTTTTTGTGCTATCACAATTAGAAATATCTAATTTTCTAAATGAATCGGATTTTAAATAAGGGAATTTATCATGCCAAAAACAGTTATACCAATATTTTTATCTAGTGACGACAATTACGCACCTTATGTTGCAACAACAATAGCAAGTATTTGTGATAATACGAAAAGTTTTTGCGAATTTTATATTTTAGATGGCGGAATAACAGAAGAAAACAAAGGAAAAATTTGCGAATTAAAAAAACAATTTGATAATTTTTCTATTGAATTCATTAAAATTGATGTGGAAAAAGAGTTTAGAAATATAGATTATAGGAATGCTTGTACCTATGTTTCAATTTCGACATATAATCGTTTTTTAGTTCCAAACCTAAAACCTCATATCAATAAAACAATTTATTTAGATGTTGATATAATTTTGAAAGGTGATATTGCTGAGCTGTATAATCAATCTTTAGATAATCTAATATTGGGTGCAATTCCTGATCCATGTAAAGACAAAGTATATCTTGATGAGCTAAAAAATAAACTAGGGTTGAATTCAAATTCAAAATATTTTAATGCAGGAGTATTGTTGATAGATTGCAATAAGTGGAGAAATTCTAATATTACCGATAAATTACTTGATATAGAAAGTAAATATAGAGATAAATTGGAAATGGCAGATCAGGATGTTTTGAATATTTGCTTTGAAAATCATTACAAAATGCTTAATGAGAAATTTAACGAAATGTTTAATGAAGAAAATGACAGCAGTCGTTTTATTTTAAGGCATTTCTCTGGTGTAATTAAACCTTGGCAAGCTGATTTTTATATACATTACAAAACGAAGAAACCTTGTCGGATTCCTGATGTTGATTTGTTTTGGGAATATGCAAAAATGACTTCTTTTTATGATAATATAATTGAAACAAAAAGAGTTTTTTTAGAGTCGAATTTGTTGTATAAACGATTTAATAACATTGTAAATAAGGAAATTAATAAGTGATACCTAAAAGAATATTTTATGTGTGGGGATATGGAGAGAGAAAATCTCAGATAGCCAATATATGTATAGAAAATTGGCGAATGATGTTGCCAGATTATGAAATAATAGAAATTAATGAAAAATCTCCAGAATGGTTTGATTTCGATTATGAATACGAACATAATCTTTGGTTTAAAACTGTTTATGACTTAAAAATGTGGGCGTATGTAGCAGATTACATGAGAGTAAAAACTCTTTATGCTCACGGTGGAATTTATTTTGATACTGATGTAACTGTGTACAAAGATTTTTTGCCATTGCTTCAACATAAAATGTTTGTAGGAAATTGTATGAATAACATTCCAGAGATGGCAACATTCGGGGCGCAGAAAGAACATCCTATTTTATTAGAAATGATTAATTTTTATAATGATGACATTTGGCATAGTCAGGATTTTATAATCACTAAGATTTTTACGCAAATTCTGAAAGATAAGTTTAACTTAAACCCAAGTTTGTCTGAAAACGTAGAGAATGACTTGATTTCAGTGTATTTGCCAGAATATTTTAATCCATTTCATTATGACCAAGGCTTTAGTCATGATTGCATAACACAGAATACTTATTCTGTTCATTGGATGGGAGCTTCTTGGCATAGCAAAAAGAATTTGTTCTTTTTGTCTAATAAACATAGAATTCCTTTGAAAACATTACTAAAGCAAATGGAATTTATTGAAAAAGTTGACAAAATGGCAAACAAAAAAATTAAAATCAATTAGATGTGCCTTGAACTTATAATTGTTCTCCACAAGGAAGCCCACGTTGTACGTTTTCTTTGTGACAATAATGACAAAGTGCACTGTATGGTTTTGCGTAGAATTTGATTATTTCGTTTGCTAATTGTCTTGAAGATTTCTTTTCTCTGATGTTTACGATTTCTTCTTTCACCTCGTCTGTCAATTCAAGGTTTCTTACAATGTAAACAGATAAAGCGCATTGGCTCAAAATGCCGTCACAGAGCATGTTGCAATATTGTCCCCAGCAACATTCAAACATTTCTTTGACTTTCTTTTCATCTTGTTTGTCCGGATAAAGTTCTGGCATGGATTGGAAAGTCATTCTGTTGCTTTCTTCTTGCGGATGACTGAATTTGACATTGTTTTTTGCAAGCAATTCTTTCATTTCACTATATTTTATAGTGGTATTATTTTTGAATTTAACATCTCGATAATCCGACAATTGAAAAGCTGCTTTTTTGTTTTGCATTGCTTTTAAAATTTTCTCGTTAGGTAAAATTGTGCAATTTGTTGCAATGAAAAGATGGTGAATCTTTCTTTTAGCAACCGCATATTTTATCATTTTGTCGATATCTGGAGTAATAAGAGGTTCTCCTCCTACAAGGCCAAAGTAATCTATGTAATCAACTGCACGCAAAAGAGTATCAATGTCTTTTTTGAATTGTTCAAATGTCACAGGTTTTGCGTGGGTTTCATTTGAAAAATAAGGAACAAATGTGTTGCAATGTTTGCAATTCATTGTGCATTTTGTTGTTACAACATATTCACAAGTCGGCATTATTGGTTTTCTTATTAGTTTAAATCTTGTTTTTAAGAGTTTGTAGTGGATTTTTTCTGGAGAAAATTTTTTGATAAATTCGATTAATGGTTGCTTGAAAGGCAAGGTTTTACACCAACCAAATTCGGCGTTACGCCATATTAACTTAATATTATTCTTTTTGTAATCATTCCAATCTGTTTTATTCATGCAAATTTCCTCT
>CALBKW010000102.1 GCA_937895785.1 uncultured Candidatus Melainabacteria bacterium
AAAAGCTTTTGACTCAATTGAACGCCTTTGATGAAAAAACTGGTTTCTATACTCCAAAATATAGCGACAAAGTATTCCAAAACGAAATTGATTACTTAAGAAGCAAATCTATTGAGGGTGTATTTGTTGCAATTGAACCAAACAAAAATTCAAGATTGCAACCAAGCGTTGATAACCTAATTGATACTATAAAAAATAATACCCGTGCTACCGATACAGTAGCTCATACAAAATCAAAAGATACATTCTATATGCTACTAGAAAATACAAACTTAGAAGGTGCAATGGTTGTATGGAACAGAATTAATAAAGCAGTTGGTGCTGACGAAGCAATTTGTGCAGTTGTTTGCCCAGTAGAAAATAAAGATTACGATGAAATAGAACAGAACCTTAAAGAAGGTTTAGAACTAGCAAAAACATCACCAAACTTTTTACACATCGTACAAAGTTCTCAAAAAAAAAATGATAACTGGCTAGAAAACGACTCTGTTCCGCAAGTAAATCCAAAAGATTTCAAATTATTTAGACAAATTTTCCATAAGAAAGTGGAAAAAATTGTTAAACCTGCTGTTGAAGAACTTATAGAAGAATACAAAGATGTTTTATTTAATACAGAAACACCTTTAGTTGAAACTGACGACAGCTTTTCAGTTAAATTTGTAAACAAAAGACAAGAAAGTGAATTTAAACTAACTCAAAAGTCTAATTCTATTGAAGTTGAGGCAATTCATAACGGTTTAGATAGTCCTGAAAATAAAAATTATACAATCGGTTTAAATGACATTACAACAAGAGAAATCCAAAATGAATTTGAAGATTTCATCTTGGATTTCAAAACTTGTTTATAGTTTATAAGGGTTCTATTTTCCGATTATCGTAAAAGTACCTGGAGCATTTGTTATACCTGTAACACCTGTAAATGCACCACCACTTGCAGTAATTGTCAATATCTTATAATTTTGCTCACTAAATGAGCCATTAGAAATAGATGCAATTGTTTTATTGTAGTCATTAAATCCATCATCTGACAAGTATCCAAAGAAAACATTTCTAGTCATAGCTAGTGTTGATAAATTTTTTGGCCCTTTTATATCAAAATATACAGCAACATCTGGACAATAATTATTCCCCACATTGCAGCTATTTTTTTGTTCCATTTGATCACAAAAAGCTATTGCTGTTCCGTCATTTAAAATGGCTGTTGCACACTTTGAATTACTAGAACCTGGAGAGGTTGTTACAACACAAGATCCTATCCCCACAACTAAACAAGAAGGGTAGTATGGTGTAAAATACTCCTTCTTATTTTTTTCGATTGCACAATATGGGATACCATTGATAGTTTTACAACCATTTTCATAAGCATAACGACCAGAAGTACCTAAAGGATCGTTAAATGTTCCTGTTGGAAAACAAGCTGTTGATGAACTTGTTTTGCCACAAACATTAGTAAATTTCATATATTTAGAATAAGCTTCTAAGTATGCTTGTGAACGGTCGGCTTCATCACTAATACCTCTTGCAACAGAAGCAAGTGAACCTTTATCACGTACTAAAGCTAAAGTTGCAGTATCAAAAACATGTTGTACCTTTGTTGCTTTTGCATGAGCTTCTTTTTGCATATATGTCTTTTTAACGTTTGGCAAAGTCAACGCACCAACAATACCAACAATTGAAAGCGCAATCAAAACTTCTGCTAAACTGAAAGCTAATAATTTTTTCATACTAAAACTCCTCAATTCAATTGTAATAATAATCATTATATCGTATTATTCTTAAACATACAACCCTAAACATTTTATTACTCTCTAAACAAATTAAAAAGGAGGGAAATAAAATTATAACTTTTGTTAGTTTGATTTTATTGAAAATCAGATACTTGTATCAGGTTATCGGCTCTGTCAATATTACCCACCCAATATTTTTTTAAATAATCTTAACGACTGTGTGAGCTATGGACTCTACCGAGCAAAAGTTAACAAAATGTCAAGTTTTGCGATAGTGGGTGTTTTCCTTTTGTTAAAAATTCAAACAAAAAAAAAGGCCAAAGTAACTATTGTTTCTTTAACCTTCTTTGAAAATTAGATGCTGGCATCGGGTTATCTTCCCAGGCGGTGGCCCGCCAAGTATTTTCACTGAAATGAGTCTTTACGACCGTGTTCGGGATGGGAACGGGTGGTTTCCTCACTCTTGGACACCAGCGAATTCTTTTAAATACGCTGTGCGTTGAAAGCTGCATAAAGATTAAAAGCGACTTGCGCAATTCATCTAACCTCTAGGATAACCTAGAATTTAGGAAAAGCCCTCGTTCTATTAGTATCAGTCGACTGAATATGTTGCCATACTTACATCTCTGACCTATCAACC
>CALBKW010000103.1 GCA_937895785.1 uncultured Candidatus Melainabacteria bacterium
CAGATTTAGCTGGTCAAAATGCCACACGACGTGGCGGAGAATTAATTAAATCTGCCTTTAGTGGATTAGGTAACATCAAACAATTTGATGAATCTCATATTTCAACAAATGACGATAAATATGCTTGCGAGATTAGGGTTGTTTCACCTCCAGAGGGCAAAGATCCTGATGAATTTATTAGAAGTTCAGGTGCAGAAGCTTTCAAATCTTATATTGAACACGCTCCATTATTGTTAGATTTTGAATTAAACCAATTGTTAAAAAAGAAAAATGAGGTTTTAACTCCACAAGAAAAATCAGAGTTAGTAAAAGAAATTTTACCGATTTTGAATGATGTTCAAAATCCAATTATACAATCAGAATATGTGAAAATTGTTGCAACAGCACTTTCTTTAGATGACAAGGCTTTACAACAAGACGTTAAAAAAATAAATCGTGCAGATTTTATTGTTCCTGAGGTTTCATCTGTCAATGTAACAAAATCTTCACCAATAGAAGAAATTGCGCAAAAAAATCTTCTTAGCTTATTTTTAATAAATACAAGCCCATATTCTATGGGTATGATTTCAGAAAGAATAAAAAGTGTAAATTTTACAAATAAAACGTTAATAATTGTAAAAGATACAATTGACAAATTAATCAATACCGTAAATAATGTTAGTGACTTAACGGATAAATTATACATAGAGTTCTCTCAAAATCAAGAAATTAAATCCCTAATCACAGATTTGATTTGTATTTCGGAAACATTTAACAACCTAAAGGAAAATGAATTTGACGCAATTATAAGGGAAAATATTGAAACTTTAGAAAAATGTAGGTTAAATGAAGAACACTTGCAAATGAAGAAGTTATATCAGGAAGCGAATGATGATGAAACTGAGTCGCTAAAGGTACAAATGCAACTCAGAGATAAAATAAAAAAATTAAGAACTGGAGATAATTAATGACAAAGAAAAGACAATCAAGTTCAATTGTTAACATCATGGAAGAGGAAAATTTAGATATTTTAGATATCGATTCAGAAAAAGATGTAGATGATGCTGGCGATGAATCTTACATGAACGTAGACATTAGCACAGACAATATCGAAGACATTGTTTCTGCAGGAAAAATTGAATCAAAATCACCTTATGAAGATGTTTATTTGATGGATTCAGTTGAAGAAAAAACAGATGATTTAGAAGTACCAAAAGGTGTTGCTGTAGATGACCCCGTACGTTTATATTTGAGAGAAATTGGACGTATCAAATTATTGTCAGCAAATGAAGAAATTGAACTTGCAAGAGCAATTATTCAAGGTGGTACACCAGGTGCAATTGCAAAAAGAAAATTAGTTCAAGCAAACTTACGTTTGGTTGTAAGTATTGCTAAAAAATATGTTGGTCGTGGCATGTTGTTCTTAGACTTAATCCAAGAAGGTAACTTAGGTTTAATTAGAGCTGCTGAAAAATTTGACCACGAAAGAGGTTTCAAATTCTCAACTTATGCAACTTGGTGGATTAGACAAGCTATTACTCGTGCAATTGCGGATCAAGCTAGAACAATCCGTATTCCAGTTCACATGGTTGAAACTATTAATAAGTTGAAAAAAGTTACAAGAAGACTTGCTCAAGAGTATTCTCGTAAACCAACAGAAGAAGAATTGGCAATGGAAATGAATGTTTCTATTTCAAAACTTAGAGAAATCATTAAAATTGCTCAGGAACCATTATCATTGGAAACTCCAATCGGTAAAGAAGAAGATTCTCGTTTAGGTGACTTTATTGAAGATAAAGAAGCTGATGCACCAATCAAGACTGTTGCTTCAGATTTGTTAAGAGAAGACTTAGCAGAAGTTTTATGCACATTGTCACCAAGAGAAAGAGATGTTCTTAGATTACGTTTCGGTATGGATGACGGTCGTCAAAGAACTTTAGAAGAAGTTGGTCAATTATTTGGCGTAACTCGTGAACGTATCAGACAAATTGAAGCAAAAGCTCTAAGAAAATTAAGACATCCAAATAGAAGCAAACGCTTGAGAGAATATGTTGAAAGCTAGAAAAAGATATGAAAAAGGCATGTTTTGAATATGCCTTTTTTCTTGACTATAAGGATAATAGAGAGTAAACTTTAAATTATGAACAATAAGATGTTGCAAAGAAATCAGATAATAATACTTTTAGTTTTGTTGATTATCATATCAATTGCAAACTATATAAAT
>CALBKW010000104.1 GCA_937895785.1 uncultured Candidatus Melainabacteria bacterium
AGCATCTTTACATTGAACAACACCTGTATGAGTTGTTTTACCCATTGCTAATGCAGCTTGTCTTAAAGCTACTGTAATGTCTAAGTTTGCAACTGCAGGGTATTCAATTGGAGCATATTCCATTGAAGTATGTTCAAATCTGATAGCGCCTGTTGCAACTACGATATCTCCTGATTGTACGTTTAAGTCTATACCACCACAAGTACCAGTTCTGATAAATGTGTCAGCACCAATGTTATGTAATTCTTCCATTGCGATAGAAGCTGATGGACCACCAATACCAGTAGAACATACAGAAACTTTTTCACCTAGTAAAGTACCTGTATAGATGTTGTATTCTCTGTTTTGAGCAACGTGATGAGCATCATCAAATAATGCTGCGATTGACTCACATCTACCAGGGTCACCAGGTAAAATTACGTAACGACCTACATCGCCTTCAACGCAGTGAATGTGGAATTGTTTTTCTAGTTCTTGCATAATTAAACACCTTTTCTTCTTAATGTAATAAACACTTTTAGTAGATTATAACATTTGAAGATTATAATGCAAGAGAAATTTATTTGCTAAAATATGCTAGTTCCGTTGTTTTGCTGAAACTCTTTATGTACGCTTTTAGCTTTTGCTGCAGTTTTGTATAAAGTACTACGTTTATCTGAATGTTTGATTTTTACATCATCAAAAACGCTGATATCACTATCAGAACCACGTTTTCTTGTTGCATCAACGCTAGCTACAGTTGATAAAACATCTAATGTTGTATCAAATCCATCAATATTGCCATTTAGAACATCAGAACCAATTGAAACTGCTCCTGAAGCACCATTAACAAGGTCACTTGCATTAGCCATAGCTTTACCGTTTCCGACACCAAGAGCGTAAGATACAGCAGACAAACCATCTGATACAGCACCTGCAACATCACCTTTTACAGCTTTTTTTATAGTGCTTGTTCCGTCTTTAACAGCATTCGCAATGCTATCAGCGTTTGAAAGCATTGATTTGTGTTTGCTTGCAAATTCTGCAACGCTTGCTAATTTTGTATTATTAAGAGCGGAAATTGAACCAACCCCTTTAATTGTACCTGCACTAGATACAACAGTTTTTGCAACAGAAGAAACAACTCCCGCAACATCACCTTTGGCCACGTTAATTGCAACATCAGCAACGTTAGCTGCGGTTTTTATGCCTTTGCCTGTAGTAGATAAACCGCTACCTGTTGTTTTTAAACCTGTTCCAACAGAAGTGATAGTACCACCCGTTGCGGCAACAGAAGCACCTGTACCAGCTGTTGTTGCTCCGCCTGTAGTTGTTGTAACACCAGCAGCTTCAACCGGTACACCAGCTCCAAATACAGGAATTAAAGGAATACCAATTGCTGATAATGTAGCTCCAATACCTGTAAGTACGCCACCTGTAACGCCAACACCTGTACCAGCGGCAGAAGTTGTAGCACCAGCAACTTGTACACCGATACCAACAGCTTGAAGAGCTGTACCTGCTAAATCTAACATATTAGCTACGTTTGTAACTTGTTTCGTTGTTGAAGAAAAACCTTCAAGTGTTGATTGTTCAGATTGAGCTTCTGCTTGTATATTTTGTGCTTCTGCTTGTTGCGCAGTTGCTTCTTGAGTTGCGCTATCAGCTTCAGCTTGAGCGTTTGCAACTGTTGATTGAGCTTGTGAACTTAAAGCTTGTATTTGAGCATCGTTGCTGTGAACGGTTTGTAATTTTTCATTAATTTTAGCTGCATTATCATTTTGTGGAGTTGTTCCATTTTCTTGCATTTCTTGGATTTCAGCACCAGTCTTTAATGTTAAAGCGCTTTGTACGCCAGAACCTGTTCCGTCATCACTTTCAAGACTGCTAATTTCGGCCATTGCAGCTTCGCTTTGTTGTGTTAATGCTTGAATTTGTGCAGATGTGCCATCAACTTGAGAACCTGCACTTTCACCTGATGCAGTTGCGCTACCTGTTTTAGCTTCTAAATTAGCTTGACTTGTCTCCATTGCTTGTGTTCTAGATTTTGATTGTTGGCTAATTGTTTGAGTGCTACTACCAACTGAGTCTAAATTATTATTTTTAGTTTCACTTTCTTTTTGCTTTGCGTCTGATTCTTTTGTTTTTGCGCTATCTTGTTTGCCTTCGGCATCTTTAACTTTGCCTCTAGCACCGTCCAAGTCTTTGTTGGCATCGTTAATTTTACCTTTAGCTTTTTTACCTGCGCTTTCAGCTTTATCTAGTTGTGCATTAATTTCTTTTGCATCTGAAAAGATAGAGATGCAAACACCAGCCACGCCACTGTTTACTTTAGAGCGTGCTGCGCTTAAGTCTATATCACCTATGTTTTGTATTGAAGGAATATTTGAACTCATATCACATAACCCCTATGACTCTATCAATTACATGCTATATAACGGATTTAATTACTAAAAGTTTAGTATTTTTAACATTGTTATTAACAATTTGTTACAAACACCAAATTATCTTGATATAAGGTTATTTAAACCGTTTATTACTTCGTCAACAGATGGCGATTTTGTACAAATGTACTTATTATTTTTTAATTTACATTTTCTGTGATGACATGGTGAGCATGTTGAAGTCGAAATTGTTAAACATTTTTCATCAATTGGAGCGTAAAGCCCTTGTGGAGTGCAACAAAATATAGATAGTACTTTTGGTTTTTGTGTCGCCCAAGCAAGATGTGTTGCTCCATTATCAAGTGAAATTACAACATTGGCTCTGCGTAAAACTTCAATAAATTCTTTTAAGTTTGTTTTACCTGCAAGACTTAAATGTCTATCTCCACCAATGTAATTTATGTAATCTTCGTCTTTTTTAGTGCCTGTAAAAATTAAAGTGTAATCATGTTCTATTCGGTTGATTAATTCTTTCCAATTTTCTTTGTCCCAATGTTTGCCAATCCATGTTGTAGTTGGGGCAATGACAGCTATTGGTTTTGTGTAATCTAAATCTTTTAATAAATCATTGACTTTTGAAATAGAATCTTCACTTGACGGTGGAAGAGTTACAATTGTTTTATCTGTATTAATACCTAAATATTGTGCAAATCGAAGGTTTGCGTTAACCATGTTTCTGTTAAATTTATCTTTTATTGCTGGTATTATTTCATTTGCTCCAATAATGGAAAATTCTTTTGCATCACGTGCAATAATTCTTCTTTTTGCACCACAGAATTTTGTCCACAGAATACTTTTCATAAGCATTTGAGAGTCTATAGCTATATCAAAATGCTCATTACGTAGATCTTTTATAATTGATATCATTTCTTTTATGTTTTGAAATATGTTTTTATTTTTCTTCCATTTTTCAACAGGAGCAAAGAAAACTTTATCTACACAAGGATTGTTTTGAATTACGTCTAATCCTTTCTCGCCAACAAGCCATGAAACTTCATATCCATTTTGTTTTAAAACATTCGCTAGGGGAATGTTAAAAATAACATCACCTAGCGAAGATAATCTAATTATTAAAACTTTAGATTTATTGCTCATAAAAGAAATCCTTATTTAGCAGCTTCCTCTTGCGAGCGGAATTGCA
>CALBKW010000105.1 GCA_937895785.1 uncultured Candidatus Melainabacteria bacterium
TACAAAAAATATTTAACAAAGAAAAGAAAGCATTTAATAATGCATATCCTGATGCACAAAGAAACCACATCGGTTACTTTTTAAGAAGCAAACAAGGAAACTTAGCCGAAGTTGTTGCTGAAACTAATGCATTGCGTGATTGTTACACGCAAGAAATGGACTTAGCAAAACGAGACCAATATTTGCAACAGTTCTTTCCTCGCACAATCGCATATATCAACGATAAATTAGAAAATTATAGTAAATAAATTTTTAATAAAGAGGCGCGCGGGCAATTGCCCGCGCGCCTCTTTTGTATTTTTAAATTATTTTAGATTGCCCATCTAAATCCGAATTGTAGAGCGATACCATTTCTGCCACCGTTGCGTAACATTGCTTGACCAAAGCCTGTAAATCTGTCACCAACTCGTTTTTGAAGACCCAAACCGTATTGGAAGTATGGGTCTACGCTCATATCAGGAAGGCTTACGTTGTTAGCTTGGAATCTTGATTTATCAATCAAGTTCCATACCATTTGTAATCCAATATATGGTTGCCAACCGTTTTTCAAGTTGCCGATGAATTTCAACCCTGGAGCAATTTGAATTGCGTGTAATGGGTCAGAGCTAATTTTTACGCCAGCAGCATTTGTATAATCAAATGTGTTTACAAAAGTGTATGACATCAAGAAACTTGGTTGCACAATGAATTTTCCGCTTGCAAGTTCCCAGTTGTAGCCAGTTTTTGAAGCAATACCAGTCGCTAACATTGTGAATGATTCATTTCCGAACATTGAACTTGCTTCACCAACATTTGCGCCTACGTTTGCAGTCAAACCTGTAAAGAAGTTTCCTTTATACCAATTTGCACTTGCGCCTAAAGTTCCACCATTTTGGTAAATACTTACACCATTATAGTATTGGTTTGAACCGTTATATCCACCATAGAATGAATATTGCATATCCCAACCGCGTTTCAATTCAATAATATCGCTATCACCACCGAACAATGAACCGTAACCGATATTTTTAACGTTTGGACCATTTTTCAATCCTACGTTTTCAAATGTTGCGAATGGTTTGAACCACAAGCCTTTTTGTTCTTCTGGAATATGGTTAGGACTAAAGGTCATAACTCCACCTTCACCTGTACCTTGCGCAGAAGCATACTTGTTTGCATACTTCATTGCTACACGTTGCGCTTTTGGCATAAGCATTAGCATATCCATATTTGCAAACGCTTGGTCGTAGATATTCAATTGAGTTAAGAACGAACCCAATTGTGCACCAACTGTTCCTGCTAATACTGCAGGATTGAATGCATCACTTGGATTTCCGCCACCGCCACCTCTTGTAAATTCAAAGTTTCCGTCGTTTTGATTGTAAGCAACGTTATATTTGTAAATTGGTGAATATGCAACTTGACTATTTCCTGTGTATGCGATATGAGATTTTAAATTGTCATCATTAGTGAAATTGATTGAAGTAAAATCGTTTATCGCGTCAGACAATAGGTTCATGCCAGCAACGTTAAGTGTGCCGCCTGTGTATGATGAATTATTTGCTGACAAATTATCCATTGATTTGTTTGCTAAATCAACATCTACAAAGATATTAGAATCAGAATTTAGAACCAAAACATACAATGGTATATTGCTTGCAACACCGTTTCTAAGGTCTAAGTTCCCGCCTTTGAAGGTAAGTGCGTTCATTCCGCCATTTGATAAATATGAATCGTTTGCATATTTTAATGTTCCGCTATTTAAAATCCACAATGCGTGATTATCGTTTCCGCTTCTTGTTAAAGTTGCAGAACCTAAATCAAGTGCAACTGTCCCACTTGGCTGGTTACCGTTATATTCGCCATTGAAGTTTATATCGTTAGTACCCTCGAAGGTTACACCACCAACACGGGAGCTATTATTAATTGTCGTATTATCAAGGTTGATTGTTTGATTAGAATTATTGCGGATAACAAGTTGCCCGTTATCATCAGGAGCAAAAGTTACATTTTTAATATTTGCGTTTGCCAAAACAAGTGTGCCTGATGAACTTTGACCACCTATTGTTATGTTATTTATGTCGTGAATTGTATTATTATTACCTTGAACAATTAAACGACCATCGTCAAAGTAATTGCTTGGGTCTGAGTTTTCATCTTTAAACATTTCATAGAAATGGTCATTACCGCCAGTAACAGATGCTAATGCATCTTTCAAAGAATTAGTTCCGTATGAAAGTTCGCCTGTAGATTTGTCATATTTAACATAATTTACAACATTAACTGCATTACCTTTTCTTATCAATTTTAAGTCTTTATCTAAAGAAGTTTTTGTATTGACAAAATTATCGGTATCTTCAAGAGGGTGCCAACTGTTATTAGTTTTACTTATATTCAATTCTTTAATATTGAATTTACCATCTTCTATTTTTGATTTTTGAAGATGTAAAGTCAAATCTTCTGGTAACTTCAAATTTAAAGTATTATTGTCTTTAACAACTATATTTGAACTGCCTGCTAAATTATTGTGTATGCAATCAACCAAATTTAATGTAGAGCCGTCTTCAAAATTAAGTTCACCCTTTTTAAAAATATCTGAATATGTAGAAATATCCGTTTTTACAATTAACTCGCCACCTTTTTTAACATAGGCTTTGCCAGTATAGTCAAGAATTGCCTCAGAGATAACATCACCGACGATGTTTATAATACCATTACCATATATTTTGCCTGTGTCGGTACTTTTAATTGTTCCGCCTGTGATATTAAAGATAGAATTTGTTCCGTCAATTAGTTGTATACCACCTGTTATATTATCAATACTTGATGTCAATGCTCCACCATAAATGTTTCCTGATAGGGTAAATCCAAGTTGGACATCGCCCTTAATTATTCCATTATTTATAATTTCTCCACCACTTTTAACGACACCAGTAAACTTGTTATTATTAGTAAATTTAGAATTGTTTGCAAGTGATAAAAATGAAGAGAACATTTCTCCATTATTAACTATATTTGTTGAAGAAGCTGCCAAATCCTGCACAGATTCAAGATTTAACGTTCCATAGTTATTAATATTGGTATAATTGAAGTTTGCATATTGAGAGTTAATTTTTCCATAGTTATTTATTGTTGCAACAGGCAAAGCTGTACCAGAACCACCAAAATTAAAATTTATTGAATTAATGGTGAAATCTTTTCCAATAGTAGTTGTACCTTGACGTATTTCAATAAAAGCCTCAGAGTTTAAAGTTGAATCAATTAAACCTTTTTGTAATTCATTTGTTCCGTAGAGTTCTAGTCTTCCAGCATTTGTTATATTTGAATTATCTAAAATTACAGAAGTTAAGTATGTTTCACCACCATAGGTATTATCAACAACGCCGTTACCTGCAGTAAAGTTTTTCAGAGTAATGTCCGTAAAACCAAATATTTGGTTGTCTTTTACGGATACTCCAGCATGTCCGTTACCGTCAATATAATGACCATTACCGTAAATTGTTGTTTCTCTATGATCACCAACAAGAGTTCCCAAATCTTCTGTCAATTTGATATCTTCTGTAATTGCAACGTCATTACCCAACAATCCGTCAGGTTCTGTTTGAATAAAGTTTGGTAAATCTGTAATATTAGTTGCCTTTTTAACAGTATAAGTACCTATATCGTTAGAAACGGGAGTAAAGATATAAGTTTTATTATCTTTAATTGTTGAAACAATATCTTTAGAAACCTCGATTACAGTTCTACCCAAGCCGTCCAAATATTTTGTGCTTGTTGCGTCCCCATCTACAAGAATTTTGATTTCGTCAACAATTATGCTCGGAGTGCTTGCACCTACTGCATCATCGCTTACGACAATAACGTCCATTTTACCAGTTTTAGCATTATAATCTAATTTCAAGTGCAATGGTGAATCACCATCGCCTGAAAATCTACTCATTGTTAGCGTATCAACATTATCGTTTTGCAAGTCTAATGTTGCTTCGCCACCTACTGACAATCTGAAATCGCTTGAATTTGCTGGAGTTACACCTAATTTCAAAGTACCGTTTTTATAGTTGCTTTTTGCACCCAAAGAAATTATTCCGTTTGGACTTGCAAAATCAACGTTTTTATTCAAAATAACAGTACCATTCAAGTCCTTGCCGACTTTAAATGTATTATTAATAACCAAATTGCCATCAAAATTGTTATCAATACTAATAGCATCATCAAGAGTTATAGTTTTACCATCATAAGCATTCAAATACACGTTACTGTTAGATTTAATGCCGTAAGTTGTATCGTTTTTGAAATTAACGTCGCTATTTTTAGCATTGATAACTAGACCGTTGTAGCCCTCATTATTAACCGCAGTGCCTTTATTGTTCACAAAAGAAACGTCAGTCAAGACAAGTTTTGGGTTTGTCCCACGAATAATACCGCTTTGAGTGTCAAAGTCAGTAAACGTCGCATTTATAATTTCAAGTTTTGTTTCAGATGCACCAGCACCACTAAAAACTAATGGTGAGTCGTCTTGATAAATTGCACCTTTAATAGTGTGACCACTTACATCTAGTGTCAATTGTTTTTGTAAAAATCCAATAGAACTGCCGTCAGCAGCTAAATTATTGTCAACGCTAATAATTGAACCTTCTGAGGCATTATCTGCCTCATCATTTAAATCACCCCAAGTTGAAGTGCTTGCCAATGTTGGCATTTGTGACAACACTGCACATAAAGTTATCCCTAATAAAATATTAAATCTCTTTTTCATGTCTTTCTTCCGTTTTTCAAGCTCTTATAACTATAAACTTCTTGTTTTATCAATTGTAAAATAAACAGACTTGAAGTTAAGTGTTTATAACTATTTGTTTACAAAACAATAAAATCATGAGTTTATTGCATTCTTCAAATTATGTGAAAATATACTTTAATTTTGGTTTATGGTAACATTTAATCATATTTAAAAACGAGTGGAATTGATATGAGTATTTTTTTTATAGGAATAATTATATATTTTATTGGTAGTATGATTGCGACATTTTTCTCAGAAAAATTCAAAGTTGCAGTTTTGTCATTATTTAGTTTTGTAGGTGCAGTTTTTTGTTTAAAACCTGCAATAAGCGTACTTTGCACTGGCAACACAATATCAAAAGTTTTTGATTTCAACAATATTTTTGGAAGTGTTAGTTTTTCAATTGATGCACTTTCAGCATTTTTCATAATTGTAATTACTGTAATGAGTTTGGCATCTGTCATTTTTTCAAAAGGCTATTTAGCAGAGTATTTGAAATTGGGTAAAAATATCAATTTTCATTTAATATTTTTATCAATGTTAATAGCCTCAATGCTACTTGTTGTTACTTGCCAAAACGCATTTGCATTTTTGATTTGTTGGGAAATAATGTCTTTGAGTTCGTTCTTTCTTGTTATTTTTGAAAACGAGAAAAAAGAAGTGCTTAAAGTCGGCATAAAATATTTAGTCTTTATGCATGTTTCAGTATTATTTATAATGATGACATTTGCTTTAATGTCAATACATTCAGGAAGCTTTGATTTTAATTCTTTCAAAAATGTTTTGCAAAATAATTCTCACCTAGCAAATATTGTATTTTGTTTGGCTTTTATTGGCTTTGGTACAAAAGCTGGCTTTGTGCCATTTCATAACTGGTTGCCTGATGCTCACCCAGCAGCCCCAAGCCATGTGAGTGCAATTATGTCGGGTGTAATGATTAAAACTGGTATTTACGGAATTTTAAGAACTTTAACTTGGATTGTAACTCCATCATTATTAATTTCTTATGCGGTTTTAATAATTTCTGTAATTTCAGGATTATATGGTGTTTTATATGCAATCTCTCAACACGATTTAAAAAGATTGTTGGCATATCACAGCATTGAAAATATTGGTATTATAGGCATTGGTATTGGTGTTGGAATGCTAGGTTTAGCGTACAACATTCCTGTCATCGCCGTTTTAGGTTTCGCTGGTGGAATTTTACACATCTTAAACCACTCTATCTTTAAAGAATTATTATTCCTATCTGCTGGAAGTGTTTATGTAAAAACACATACAAGAAACGTAGAAGAATTAGGCGGATTAATAAAATCAATGCCCAAAACAGCATTACTGTTTTTAATCGGTTCAATTGCAATCTGCGGGCTACCGCCATTTAACGGTTTTGTTAGTGAGATTTTAATATATTTTGGTATGTTTAAATCACTTTCTATACATCATTTTGTATTTATAACAATTATGTTATTTGCTATTGCTGGATTAGCCTTGATTGGTACAATGGCAATTCTATGTTTTACAAAAGCATTTAGTGTTATTTTCCTTGGAATGCCAAGAAGTGAATCTACCCAAAAAGTAAACTCTGACAGTGAAAATTCTATGATTTTACCAATGAGTTTTCTTGCTGTTTTAACCCTTGTTATTGGTATATTTCCTCAATATGCATTCAGTTTTGTTATTAAAACTGTGAATGTATTTACTGAAGTTAATCCAAAAATATATTCTGAACCAATAGAATTAATGCAGTTCATTTCACTTTATGCGCTTGCATTTATTTTAATCGTTTTAGCTTTAGTTCTTTTGAAAAAGATAGTTTGCAAAAAGAAAATTGCATTTTTTGAAACTTGGGGTTGCGGTTATAATAGGGCAAACAATAAGATGCAATATACCGCTTCATCTTATGCAAGTCCTTTCTTATCAATGCTAAAACCTTTATTCAAAAAAGTTTTTGATATCGAAAAGCCTAAAAAATTATTCCCTAAAAACGCACACTTTAGCCTTCATGTTGATGACATTGAAGAAGAATATTTGATAAAACCATTAGTTAAATATGATGAATGGTTCTTGTCTAAGTTTGAATCTATACAAAGCGGTAATATTCAGTCTTATATTAAATATGGACTTGGATTCTTAGTAATAGCAATAATTGGAAGTTTATTAATAGGATAGAAATATGTTAATAAAAATATTAAATTTAATAATTTTGTTATTTGTCCCATTTATAATGATAGGTATTATAAAAAAGACAAAAGCATTTTGGAGTGGTAAAAAAGGTTCTCCTATTTTGCAACCATTGTACGATTTTATACGATTGATAAAAAAAGATTTTGTTATAAGTACAACAACCTCAGAGGTATTTCAAATCGCACCTATTATTAATATTGTTGCCGTAATTTTTGCGGGACTTTTTGTACCTCTTGCATCAGGAAGTGCAATTATAAATATTCCTGCAGGTTTAATAGTTTTTGCTTATACTTTAGGACTCGGTAAATTTCTATCCTTAATTTCAGCAATGGATACAGGTAGCAGTTTTGAGGGAATGGGTGCTTCAAGAGAAGCGTGTTTTACAACAATTGTTGAACCAGCATTTTTCATACTGATTGCATCAATTATGGCACTTAGCGGAAATTATACTTTTGATTCGTTATCAAAAATTGTATCTTCTGCTGGTAGTTATGGTGTGTTAATAATTATTTTTGCAATAATGATTTTGTTTATAATGCTTTTAGTTGAAGGCTCAAGAGTTCCTGTTGATGATCCGACTACACACCTTGAATTAACTATGATTCACGAGGTTATGATTTTAGACAATTCTGGGGTAGATTTGGCATTATTTACTTGGGCGAATAGTATCAAAATGATGTTAATTTCTTCACTGATTGCAAAACTTGTTATCCCTGAAACTTTAGGCTGTGGGGTTACAATTTTATGCTACCTTGCAGTAATGTTCCTCATTTCAATTTTGATAGGTACAATAGAGTCTTCTATGGCAAGACTTAGAATGTCACATGTTTTAGAATTTGTATTTATTATGAGTTCTCTAGCACTTGTAGTTCTTTCTCTTGTCGTTAGTACCTTTGGAGGTGTTTAGATATGGTAAATGCTTTTATTATATTATTTGGTTTGACAATGCTTTATATCTCTACAACAAGTAGGATTATTTCGCACATAAGATTATTGATAATACAAGGTGTTTTGTTGTTTTTAATTTGTTGTTCTGGAATGAAAGATATGAGCATTTTGAATATCGCATTCTTAGTTGTGGAAACGCTTATCGTAAAATCAATTGTTATTCCAGCATTTTTGTACAAGGTTTCAAAAAAAACACATTCTGACAGAGATGCAGCAGCGAATATTCCTCATTTCTATTGTCTTGTAGTATCAACTGTAATCCTTTTGGTTTGCATGTTGCTTTCTCAATATTATGTTTCTTCAATAAAACTTATCTCTCACCTATTCTTTGGTGTGTCTGTTGCAACAATTATCATAAGCTTATGGCTTATTACGATAAAACACAAGATTATTTCTAACGTAATTGAGTTTATCACAATGGAAAATGGTATTTTTCTATTATCGTTATCTGTTGCAAAGGAAATGCCTATTTTAGTAAACTTGGGCGTGCTACTTGATGTGTTTATTGCCGTTTATATTTTAGGATTATTTGTAAACGAAATAAATAACGAATTTCAAGATTTAGAGGTTTCAAATCTTTCAGAATATAATGATTAATACAATTTTAATATTTCCAATTATTGCGTGCATTTTAATCTTACTTATCAAAAACAAAAAATTTGATATGTTTATGATTAACACTTATGCGGTTGTACATTTTGTTGCAACAATTATGCTTGCGATAAACAAAAACTGTGGAACTCGCTATTTTGCAGTAGATAATACAAATTTAATATTCCTGATTGTATTGTCATTTATTTTTCTAATGACCGTAATATACAACAATGGTTATGTAAAAACTTTCAATTATAACAACTATTCAGATTCACGAATCCGAAATTATACACTTATGATTTTAATTTTTGTCCTATCAATGACAGGCACAATCTTGAGTGTCGATTTGGGAATATCTTGGGTGTTTATTGAAGCAACAACCTTATCAAGTGCATATTTGATATACTTTAATAAAACAAAACACTCTATTGAAGCTGCTTGGAAATACGTATTTATTTGTTCTATAGGTATTTCATTAGCTTTTGTCGGAATTATTCTACTTAATATTTCAACTGGAAATATTAACTCACTAAACTTTTCAGAATTGTACGCAAATGCGGGTAGTTTCAATCATAGTTGGTTAAAACTTTCATTTGTGTTTATGTTATTTGGTTTTGGGGCAAAAATGGGTTTAGCACCAGTACATTTTTGGTTACCAGATGCACACTCAGAAGCACCATCTCCAATTTCTGCATTATTATCGGCAACTCTTTTAAACTCCGCATTTTTAGTTATTGTAAGAATTTTCAAAATAATGACTCTTGCAGGTTGTACCAATTATGCAAGAATAATGCTTTTGGTAATGGGCTTTCTTTCATTATTTGTTACAGCAGTTTTTGTTTATCATATAAAAAACTATAAAAGAATGTTGGCATATTCTTCAATTGAGAATATGGGTATTTTGACAATAGGTACAGCACTAGGCGGTGTAGCTTATTATGCAGTAATATTACATTTGATAGGTCATTCGCTTGCAAAATCTTCGTTCTTTTTAACTTCTGGAAATGTTTTAGAACTTTTTGAAAGTAAAAGAGTTAAATCAGTTAATGGTCTTATGAGCGCTGATAAAAAAACAGGCTGGTTGTGGAATTTATCATTCCTTGCAATCTGTGCTTTTCCAACTTCTGTTCTATTTGTTAGTGAATTTTTGATGATAAAAACAATGATTCTCCAAAAACACTACGTTTTATGTGTTTTATTCGTATTATTGTTAACAATAATTTTGTACGGCTTGGCTAAAGTCGTATTAAAAATGTCTTATGGAAAATTAAGCAACGATAAAAAACAAGAAGTTTTAGAAAACAAGAAAAAAATAACATTCACAATGTATGTACCTCAATTTATAATGTTAATTTTTGTGTTTACTTTAGGATTTTATGTTCCAGATTTTCTAAATAACATTATAAATACAGTATTTACAGGTTTTTAATACAAGGATAAAATTATGACGAACTGGATAAAAGCTAAAAATAATCAAAGAATAAATCTTTTAGAAATTCCAACTCTTTCTATTTCAGAATTAAGAAACGAGATAATTTCTATAGCAAAACGCCCCATTGGCTTTTTTGGAAAAGATTGGGGCGATGGAGATGTAAGGTTGTTTGTTGTTTTAGCAGATGATGATAATTCCGAATTGTATATTTCTTCTGCTCTTTTTAAAAACGGCGAAAACTCTTATGAATGCATTACTCAAGAAGTTCCCGCATTCCATATATTTGAACGAGAATTTTATGAACAATTCAAAATAAAACCGCTTAATCACCCATGGCTAAAACCAGTGAGAGAAAACCAAGATGAATATGAGTTTTTTGAAATGGA
>CALBKW010000106.1 GCA_937895785.1 uncultured Candidatus Melainabacteria bacterium
GTTTAATCTTCGGTTTAATTGCATTTGCGCAAGTTAAAAAAATCGAAGTTCACGAATGTATGGCTAATGTTGGTAACACAATTTTTGAAACATGTAAAACATACCTTATTCAACAAGGTAAATTCTTAATTGCATTAGAAATCCTAATTGGTTTATGTATTGCATTTTACTTTGGCGGATTGGCTAAAATGGGTTGGCAAGGTGTTCTAATCATTTTAGCTTTTTCTGTAATTGGTATTTTAGGTTCTTACGCAGTAGCTTGGTTCGGTATCAGAATGAACACATTGGCTAACTCAAGAACTGCATTTACAGCATTAAAAGGAAACCCATTAAACATCTTAAACTTACCTTTAAAAGCAGGTATGTCAATTGGTGTTGTATTGGTATCAATCGAATTAATTTTGATGTTAGTAATCTTGTTATTTGTTCCTGGTAACATTGCAGGCGCTTGCTTCATCGGTTTTGCAATCGGTGAATCTTTAGGTGCATCAGCTCTTCGTGTTGCTGGTGGTATTTTCACAAAGATTGCTGATATCGGTTCAGACTTAATGAAAATTCAATTCGGTATTAAAGAAGACGATCCTAGAAACCCTGGTGTAATCGCTGACTGTACTGGTGATAACGCTGGTGACTCTATTGGACCTACAGCAGATGGTTTTGAAACTTACGGTGTAACTGGTGTTGCTCTTGTTTCATTCATCTTGTTAGCTGTTAAAGGTGACGTAAACCAATGTCAATTATTGGCATGGATTTTCACAATGAGATTCTTAATGATTGTAACTTCAATCGTTGCTTATTGGGTTAACGGTTTATTCACAAAAGTATACGCAGCAAAAACTGCTAAGTTCGATTTCGAACAACCTTTAACAAACTTGGTATGGATTACATCAATCCTATCAATCGCAATGACTTATGGCGTAAGCCACTGGTTATTAGCTCCTATGGGCGGTAACTTATGGTTAGTATTATCAACAATCATTTCTTGTGGTACTGTTGGTGCTGCTTTAATTCCAGAAGCTACTAAAAAATTCACTTCACCTCAAGCATTACACACAAAAGAAGTTGTAACTGCATCTCGTGAAGGTGGCGCATCATTAACAATCCTTTCAGGTATTGTATCTGGTAACTTCTCAGGTTTCTGGATTGGTGCAGTAATCGTATTATTAATGGGCTTAGCATACGCTGCAAGCTTATTCATTCCTGAAGCTACAATGGTATATCCGTCAGTATTTGCTTTCGGTTTAGTAGCATTTGGTTTCTTAGGAATGGGACCTGTTACAATCGCTGTAGACTCTTATGGTCCTGTAACAGATAACGCTCAATCTGTATATGAATTGTCATTGATTGAGTCTATTCCAAACGTAGGCGAAGAAATTGAAAAACAATACAATTTCAAACCTGACTTTGAAAACGCTAAGAAATTCTTAGAAGAAAATGATGGTGCAGGTAACACATTCAAAGCAACTTCTAAACCAGTATTAATTGGTACAGCTGTTGTTGGTGCTACAACTATGATTTTCTCATTAATCTTAGTTATCCAAAATGTTTTAGGTATTCAACCTGAAATGATTTTAAATATGTTGAATCCATACACATTACTTGGCTTTATTGCTGGTGGTGCTGTTATTTACTGGTTCTCTGGTGCATCTATGCAAGCAGTTACAACTGGTGCATATTCTGCAGTAGAATATATCAGACAACATATTAAATTAGACTCTGATGAACAATCAGCTAATATTTCAAACTCAAAAGAAGTTGTTAAGATTTGTACTCAATATGCTCAAAAAGGTATGTGGAACATCTTTATTGCATTGTTCTCATTTGCTTTAGCATTAGCATTCTTATCAGCTCCTTTAGGTGAAAACCTTCACCCAGTATCATTCTTCGTAAGCTACTTAATTGCAATCGCTGTATTTGGTTTATTCCAAGCAGTATTCATGGCAAACGCAGGCGGATGTTGGGATAACGCTAAGAAAATTGTTGAAGTTGACTTAGCTGAAAAAGGAACTCCATTACACGATGCAACAGTAGTTGGTGACACAGTTGGTGACCCATTCAAAGATACTTCATCAGTAGCAATGAATCCAATCATCAAATTCACTACATTGTTTGGTTTGTTAGCAATGGAAATTGCAATCAACCCAGCATTCCAAAAATATGCTCCAGTAGTTGGTGGTGTATTCTTGGTAGTAGCATTAGTGTTCGTATGGAGAACATTCTATGCTATGAGAATCCCAGAAAGAAAAGACTAATTAATTAGTTAATAATTTCTAAAGCGTGGCAGGTTTGCTTCAAACCTGCCACGCTTGTTTTTTTTTATTTTATTAGATGTTAATTCAAACATTCTTTTTCTTTTTTGTTGAGACCCTGAACTAAATTCAGGATGACAGGGTATTTAATAATAAAAGCATGCCAATTGGCATGCTTTTTTAGTGCTTTTCATGCTCATGCTCAAAAATCTTTAAATTTTTCCAACTAAAGTATAAGAAATTTCAAACCAAAGAAATATTAAGAAATTTTAACAAAATGCGATAATAGAAATGTAAGGAATACATAGTATGAAACAAATGTACTAATTGAAAGGAGATCAAAACTATGGCTATTACAGTAAACACAAACATCCCATCATTGACAGCACAAAAATCATTGAACAATGCAACTTCAAAAATGAACACTGCAATGGAAAGAATGACAACAGGTTTAAAAATTAACTCATCAAAAGACGATGCAGCAGGTATGGCTGTAGCAAACAAATTGGACTACAAAATTAGTTCATTAAACGTAGCACAAAACAACGGTCAAATGGGTGCATCAATGTTAGATACAGCAGAAGGTGTACTAAACGTAATCAACGATAACTTAGTTCGTATCAGAGACTTAACTGAACAAGCTGCAAACGGGACTTATGGTTCAGATGCAATGACAGCGATTGAAACAGAAGTTCAAGCCAGAATGGACGAAATCACTCGTTTGGCTCAATCTTCAGAATTTAACGGTAAGGTTTTATTTGATGGAAGTATTGATAAACCTATTACATTACAAGTAGGTATTAAATCAGATGAAACAAGCCAAATTGAATTAAGTGAAACATTATTCAAAGGTGCCGAAGCCTCAACATTGTTCAAAACTACAGGTGGTACAGCTACACCAAACGTAACAAATGGCGACTTTAGTGAAGTATTTGATAACGATGCAAACGCTAGAAAATTTTTAACAGCAATTGATGAAGTGTTAGAAGATATCACATCAAGGACAACATTGTTAGGTGGTTACCAACAAAGAATTATATCAGCTATGGACGCAGCAGGCGTTATGGAAACTAACTTAACTTCTGCAAAATCATTAATCGAAGACGCTGATATTGCTGAAGAATCTTCAAACTACATCAAACAACAAATTCTTCAACAAACATCTGCAAGTTTGTTAGCAACAGCTAACCAAGCACCATCTATCGCACTTAACCTAGTATAAATTAGGGATAGATTATATAAAAGGGGTTCTGAGTAAAATCGGAACTCCTGATTAAAAAGAAAGAGTAAGTACTTATTATAAAAAAAGTTTAAGCGATCAATTAGTACATACTATGGCATGAATACCCGTGAATGATTCATTTGCGGGTTTTTCTTCATGTTAGGTTTATTGTCATGCTGAACTTGCGGTTTTTCGACTCTGCCGAGCAAAACAATTAATAATTGTTTTGTGAGAGGTAGCAGAATGTGAGTGTAAACGAACCCAGCCCGAAAGGTGTCGGTCAGACGTTACTTTGCCGACGCCCCGAATAAACCAAGACGGTTTCAGCATCGCAAAGTCTTTTCGGTGAAACCATGAGACCCTGAACTAAATTCAGGGTGACGTTAAGGTTAAGAAAATTCAACGCAAAAAAAAACGCCCAAGGAGTTGGGCGTGTAATTAAAATTTGTTTAAGGGAAATAAATTATAAGAGAATTATTATATTATGTTTTTACTGATTAAACTAAGTTTAATGCAATTGCTGGAGATTGGTTAGCTGTTGCCAACATTGATGTTGATAATTGTTGAAGGATTTGTTCTTTTACATAGTTAGAAGATTCTTCTGCAATGTCAGCATCTTTAATTGTTGATAAAGAGCTTGTTACAGATGAAGTCATTGTTTCAGCAATATCTGCAGCAGACAATAATCTTTGTTGAATACCGCCGATTTTTGTCAATCTGTCTGTAACTGTTGCGATTGCTTTGTCAATATCTGTTAAGAATGTTCTTGCAGTATCGTTATCTTTGTATTTGTCATCTGTACCTGTAAGGTCTTTAACACCTAAAAGTACTGATGCGTTTGTGCTTTCAAATAATTTTTTGTCTAATGTGATAACGCTTTGTTCATCTGATTTGATACCAACTTGTAACTTAATATCTGTTTTAACGCCGTTTGGATCTTTTGGATTTAATAAGTATTTACCGTTGTATTCAGTAGATTGTGAAATTCTAGTGATTTCGTCCATTCTTGCTTGAACTTCAATTCTGATTGCGCTTAATGCATCTGAACCGTAAGTTCCGTTTGCTGCTTGTTCAGTCAAATCTCTGATACGAGTTAAGTTATCGTTGATAACTCCTAAAACGCCTTCTTCTGTTTCAATTAATGTTGAACCCATTTGAACGTTGTCTTGTGCAACTTTTAATGAACCTAATTTGTATTCTAATTTTGAAGAAACTGCCATACCTGCTGCATCATCTTTTGATGAATTAATTTTGTAGCCTGTAGTCATTCTTTCCATTGCTGTGTTCATTCTTGATGTCGCACCGCTAAGTGATTTTTGCGCTGTTAAAGACGCAAGGTTTGTGTTTACACTGATTTTCATAATAATTCTCCTCTTGAATTTCCTTTTTTTATTTCCTCTTACAGATAGGTTATCGGCACGTATGATTTTGACTTTATACTTTAGTATGATTTATCCTCCATACGGTGTAGATGAAAGTTGAAAGTGCTTGATATTACTTGGTTTTAGCGAACACAAAAAGGCGCGGATTTTGAAAAAATCCGCGCCTTTTGCATGCTTTTTACAACTTTTCTACAACTTTAGTATAGTTTTATATATCCAAGTCCTTTCCAGTGAAACCATGCGACCCTGAAATAAATTCATGGTGACATAGAGTTGTATGTTTTAGTCTTAAAGCCTAATTAATCGGTACATCAATTGGAGCTGTAAGAATTACAGTCAAAACTTCGTCTTGGTTAAATTCAACAGGTTGACCTTTTCTGAACATGTCAACAACGCTGTCGCCAAGCCAATAAAGTCCACCACCAACAGCACCGCCGATTGCACATACTGGAACTGTAATAATTCTTGCAGTGCTGAATAAAACATCTTCGCCAATATCCATGCCGAACTCTGTAGAGTTTACTGTTATATCAACAGTTTTATCCCAGTTGTTTTGTAAAGCTTCGCCGTAACCTTTGTTGATGTATACACCGCCGTCAGTCGCAAGGTTAACTTTACCAGAGATAATCATGTTCAAAGGTAATTGTCTTCCGTTTGGTGTTACGATGTGGTCAAAATCTACGTAAAGAATACCGCCACGAGAGAAACATTTGTTTGGAACAACCTTTTGTACACTTCCTCTAATCATAGAACCTGCTGGAAGGATTACATTTGTGGGTGTTTTTTCGTCGTTAATTAAAACTGCACTGAAGTAATCGCCTTCGTTGCTAGTCTTTGTGCTGATTGGGTCAAGCAATTTGATAGAAAATTTTGTACCTGCTGGAATCCTTTTTGTTATTGCGTTAGACTTCAATACTTGAGCCGAAACAGTGTTAACTGTGAATAGCAGTGCTAATAATGTTATTAAAAATTTGATTTTCATTTTTCCTCCCGATATATATACTTATTTTATATTTATTTAGAAAAAAATCAAAAAGGTTACAATTGTTTAAGTTTGTTTGACAAGGGTAATTAAAAGTCATACAATTTCATTAATAAGAAAAGGAACTAAGATTTTGATTAATAAGTTTAAAAAAGCGTTTACAATGGCAGAAGTATTGATGGTTTTGGCAGTAATTGGTGTCGTAGCCGCAATTACATTGCCAAGATTGTCAGATAATGTTGATGAGCAAGCTCTTGTTGCTGCAACAAAAAAAGCTTATTCTGATTTAGATATAGCTTACGAGTCAATGGTTGCCCGTTATGGAGAACCTGATTGGTTATTAGATACAGATGATGAAAAAGTTGCTGCTGAATTGTTGAAAAACAGATTAAAAGACTCTTTAGATGTTGAGTCCGATTGTGGTGATTCAAATTCAATTTGTATGCCAACATCATACTCGGAGGCTTATTACTTAAAACTTAAAAGTGGTATGGGGTTAGCTATTACCGCAAAAAATGATATAGATTCAAGTTGTTCAACTAGTGATGATAAATATTATCCTTGCACATTTGGTGAAATTATTGTAGATGTAAATGGTCCAGATAAAGGTCCAAATCAATCAGGGTACGACATTTTTCAATTTAAATTAAGTAATAATGGTGTAGAACCAGAAGGTTTGTCTTGTTCTTTTGGTGTTTATATTTATAGTAGTGGATTAGATAGAAATACTGCCTGGGCAATTAAAGCAGGTAATTTGGATTATACAAAATGCTTTAGTGATTTAAGCTGGGCAAACAAAAGATCTTGTAATTAATAAAGAGGTAAATAATTATGTTTAATAAATTAAAAGCGTTTACAATGGCAGAGGTCTTGATGGTACTAGGTATCATTGGTGTCGTTGCTGCAATCACAATTCCAAACTTGAAAGACAATGCTGATGAACAAGTTTATGTAGCAAAAGCTTCAAAAGTTTATTCAGAAATGGAAACAGCCTTTTCTCGTGCAAGTATGAAATACGGTGATGTAAACGATTGGTCAGGTATTGATAACAATACAATCGGTACGGCAATTGGCGGTAAAATGGCAAAATACTTAGATGGAACCGTATGTGGAACGGGTGCAAATGCAAAATGTTGGACTGATGGAACGTCAGCAATTAATAGTGCATACAAGATTACCCTAAAAGATGGTGCTGCTGTTTCTTTTTTTAATGATTTAACAGTTGCTAATTTTGCAGGAAATGCTTTAAGAGTTTTGGTTGATTTAGACGGCACAGGAAAAGGGGCTGATACATTAGGTATCGATCAATTCAATATGTATATATTGTCTAATTCAACAATGAGTGATGGCTCACATGCTGTTTCTGAAGGAGATGAACCTGATACTACATCTTATTTGGGATGGGTAATTAAGTATGGAAATCAAGACTATAACAGATGTGTTTCAAATTTAGAATGGTATTCAGAAAACACATCATGTAATTAATTTATAGATTTAATAAACTTTAAAGGGCTGAAGTGCATGTTACACATGCACTTCAGCCCTTTTTTTGACAAAGCTGAAAACCTCATTATATATATAATATGGACGGTTTGTTAACAAAACTTAATAAAAGTAAAACAAAAAAGGCAATTTTTTATGGAAGAAATACTTTATAAAAGAGTAAGAGATAACAAAGAGATTTTAAAGAGAGGATTTCAAATGAAAGAACAAGAATTAAACACTATGATGTCAGTTGTAACAGACCCAATCAACAATGTTTATAGAGTTCATAATTATGCTGAAGCTGAAGAAATCCGTCGTATGTGCAGAGTTTTTGAAATCTCAAATTCTCAACAAAACAAACACAAAATGTTGGCTATCAAAAACATGGCTACAATGAAATTAGTTTTGAGCAACAACTAATTAATTAAAAAGTAAATTAAACCGAAACGAGGTAAGTTTAATTTATAACAAAGATTTTTTATACTCTCTCTCTTAATATCCTCGTGTTTATTTAATGTCTGCCAATTCTATTGACAGACTTTTTGTTATGTAAAAAAGATATCTTAGTTTCAATGTCATGCTGAACTTGTTTCAGCATCTTATAAACTGTCCGATATCACATTAAAATTAGTAAGATTCCGGATAACTACCTTGATTTTACTATTTACTAATCCCAACGTTACGGAATGACATAGAGCAATGTAGGTTGTGGTTTCTACCCCAACAAAAAGTTATTATATAAACAAAAGGCGTGGAATTTGAAAAATTCCGCGCCTTTGTTGTTATATATTAATCTAAAAGATTAATTACATTAATTCACCAACTGATTTGTAAACAGCCATACGTTTTGCTGCATCAGCTTCAGATTGTTCATACAATGCTTCAGCGTGTTCAGGGTTAGTTTTCATTAATGATTTATAACGACCTTCGCTTCTGATGAAGTCTTGGTAGTTTCCTTTTGGATCCTTAGCATCCCAAGTGAATGGGTGTTCAGGATTTGCAGGATTGTATCTGTATAGTGGGAAGTAACCAGCTTCAACAGCACGTTTTTGTTCTGTTTGAGTTTTGCTCATGTCGATACCGTGTG
>CALBKW010000107.1 GCA_937895785.1 uncultured Candidatus Melainabacteria bacterium
ATTAACTCCAATTGGACGTGGTCAACGTGAACTTATTATTGGTGACCGTCAAACAGGAAAAACAGCAATTGCAATTGATACAATTATCAACCAAAAAGGTCAAGATGTAATTTGTATTTATGTTGCAATCGGTCAAAAAGCATCAACAGTTGCTCAGTTGGCAAAAGTTTTAGAAAATCATGGTGCAATGGATTACTCAATTATTGTTTCAGCTACAGCTAATGATGTTGCTCCATTACAATATATCGCTCCATTTGCAGGCTCTGCAATTGCAGAAGGCTTCTTGGAACAAGGTAAACACGTTTTAATTATTTATGATGATTTGACTAAACACGCTCAAGCATACCGTGCAATGAGTTTGTTATTGAAAAGACCACCAGGACGTGAAGCATACCCTGGTGATGTATTCTACTTACACTCAAGATTGTTAGAACGTGCAGTTAAGTTAAATGATAAATTAGGTGCTGGTTCAATTACAGCTCTTCCAATCATTGAAACTCAAGCTGGTGACGTTTCAGCATATATTCCAACAAACGTAATTTCAATTACAGATGGTCAAATTTTCTTGGAATCAGGTTTGTTTAATGCGGGTATTAGACCTGCTATCAATGCTGGTATTTCAGTATCTCGTGTAGGTGGTGCTGCTCAAACTAAAGGTATCAAGCAAGTTGCAGGTAAATTAAGACTAGACTTGGCTCAATTTAGAGAATTGGAAGCATTTGCTCAATTTGCATCTGATTTAGACCCAGCTACAAAGAAACAATTACTTCGTGGTGAAAAACTTACTGAAGTATTGAAACAACCTCAATATATGCCATTAAGTGTTGCAAAACAAGTTTCAATCTTATTTGCAGCTAACGAAGGCTTCTTAGATGAAGTTGATAATAAATCAATGGTTAAATATAAACGAGAATGGTTTGATTACTTTGAAGATAATTTACCAGACTTAGCTAAACGCTTAAATGAGGGTGCTGCATTGTCTGATGAAGACAAAACAGCATTAAGAGATGCTTTAGATAGCTTCGGTAAAACATTTGTTAAATAATAGGATAACACAAACCAATGGCAAATTTAAAAGATATCAAAACTAGAATACAAAGCGTTCAAAACACGAAAAAAATTACTCGTGCTATGAAAATGGTTGCTGCAGCAAAGGTTAAAAGAGCAGAAACTACAGTTAAAGCGGCAAGACCTTTTGCAGATGAATTGTTGGTAATGTTCAGAAGAATGTTGTCGGCTGTAAATGGTGAATATTCTTTAGAAAATTTGCATGTAGAAAAAGCAATTGATAATTATCCAGTTTTGTTAGAAAAACGAGATATAAAATCAGTTGGTTTGGTTGTAATGACCTCAAACAAAGGTTTAGCTGGAGCTTATAATGCAAACATTATCCGTAGAACATTGGCTATGGTTGATGAATACAACGCAAAAGGACTTGCAGTTAAGCTATTTGTAGTTGGACAAAAAGGTATTGGCGGTTTAAAACGTAAAATTACAAATAAGAATTGTGAAATTGTTAAAACGTATCTAAGTGTTGCTAACAATGTTACTTCAACAGGTGCATTACTTGTAGCAGAAGATTTAGCAGATTTCTTTGTTGATAGAAAAATTGACAAGATTGAAGTTTTAACAACTCGTTTTAAAAATATGATGTCATATTCTGTTCAAAATTGGGAAATATTACCACTTACACCAGAAATAGCGGAACACGATGGTAAAGGTGGTATTGATCCGTTGATGTTATTTGAACCTAATGTTCACGGCATTTTGCAATCTTTAGTCCCAATGTTCATAACAAACATTATCTATCAAGCATTGTTAGAAGCTCAAGCAAGTGAATTAGCATCTCGTATGACAGCAATGTCAGCAGCATCAAATAACGCGGAAGAAATGATTAGATTACTTTCAATTGATTATAATAAAGCTCGTCAATGGGCTATCACTCAAGAACTTGTTGAAATTGTTTCTGGTGCTAATGCATTAAAATAGTTTTTAATAAGTTTTATATAAATTTAAAAGGCGGATTTTGAATTTTCAAAATCCGCCTTATTTTATTGTTTTATTTAGCAATTATGCTTGTTGAGCTTGTGCTTGAGATAGAATTTTAGGTGCGTTTTCATTGATATAGCCAATTAAGTCATTCAATTTTGCCATATATTCATTTCTCATTTTAGCTTCTTTAGGGGCTTTTGTTAAGTTCAAGCCTCCAACAAAGTTAGCTTTATTTTGAACGATGCTTACGATTGCACCTAATGTGTCTGCGCTCATTGCAGATTTCAATTCGTCAAGTTCACCAATGTTCTTCATTTCTAACTGCATAGCTTTGTCATTCATCCCCATGTGGTTCATTAATTGAAGGGTATTTTCAACGCCACCTGTTTCTTGGGCTTTATTTATGAATGAATACAAGCCTTCGTCTGTGCTTAAATCATGAGCACCACCTTGGTCGTCCCATTCTTTTGGTGTTGAAACTTTAGCTAAGTCTTTACCCATTTCTTGAATGTGACCACTTTGTGCATCACCAATCATTTGAACAGCCATATCGAATTTGGCTAATTCGTAGCAGCCTTTAACCATATAGCTTTCGTAAACTTGAGCCATTTGTTTTTTAGCTGGGTCTTCAGATTTTGTCAATCTTACAAATTCTTTCAATAATTCTTTTGGATTGTTCAAAATGTGGTATTTGTTGAAGCTATCTTCAAATTTCTTGTATTGAGCATCGGTATTTTTACCCTTAATAGCTGCAGATAAGTAGTTATTTAGTTCTTTTGTAACAACTTGTCTATGTTGAGGTTCAATGTTAGCTTCAATGAATGTCTTTTTGCCAGATGCGATATCAGCTAATTGGTTTTTCATTGCTGTTGAAATTTCTTCATCAGTCAAACCTTGTTTATCCATTTTGCCGTCTTGCATTAGTTTTAATGCGTTAACTAATTCAACACCTTGTTTTAGTGTGTTAGAGAAGCTACTTGCAAGTTTTGAAGTTTCTTCTTTAGTTGTTAATTGGCAATCAGGATAAGCAGAACGAACTCCATATTGTTGGAACATTTTGTTTTTCATTTGCTTAATTTGTTTTGTAGCATTCAAGTTGTCCCAATCACGTTGCAACATAAAGTATGCTTCTTCAAAAGAGTCACCTTTATCTGTAAGCTTAATGTTGTCTTGAAGTGAGTCCATAAACATCATATTCTTCAATAAGTTGTTTGGTTGAGGTTCTAAGCCTTTAATTTGTCTTGCAACATCAAATGGAGTTACTTCTTTTACGCTTAAATCTTCATCTGAGGCAGAATTTGCAAGTTTTGTTAGACTTTCAAGATTCATACCTTGAATTTCTTTAAATCTTGCAACAAATTCTTTGTTGTCTTTTGGATCAAACTTCGCATCAATAAAGTGTTTTACAACTTTAAAGTTTTTATCTTCAATAGTATCAATGTTCTTTTCTGTCAAATTATACTTTTGACCGTTTAACATTGCATCAGTCAAGGCATTCATTGCATTGCCTCTAGTGAAGGACATTTTTGCAGAGATTTGTTTCAAGTAACTTTGAGTTCTCTTGTGCGCTTTTGAAATATCAGCTTCAGAATTTATGTTGTCCAAATCCTTCATAACTTCAGTTTCAATTGCATCTTTAGTTTCTCCAGCATTTTCAGCTCTTTCCATAACTTTATCTAAATATTCTGCTGGAACATTTTTAACTGCTTGCATAACTTGTGCAATGCTACTCATTTTAACTTGAGGTCCAACAAAAGCATTTTGGACAAGGCTTTGAGCTGATGATGTCATATCGTTGTTGTTTGTTTGAATGATACCATCATAGAACATTTTGAATTTTTCGCCCTTGATAGCACCAGCTTTATATTTAAAGTCATCTACAAGAACACCATTTTGCCAAGCGTTGTTTGTGATGTAACCGTCTTCACCACCACGTCCGCATTGGTAGTCTGTTCTTAATAAACCTTTTGAATCTAACCAAGTTTTCTTGTGTTCGCAGGCACCCCAAGTGTTATCGT
>CALBKW010000108.1 GCA_937895785.1 uncultured Candidatus Melainabacteria bacterium
CAACCGCGCCTTACTTTTTAAAATTTATGTACCATAATATTCAATTGCATTTAAATCATCTTTCCAATTCATGTGGTCTTTAATCATTGAAATTGTTTTTGGAAAATGTTGTTGCAAGTATTGCATACGAGTTCCAAGAGCTTCGATTTGACCGTCAGAGTATGTGTTTGTAATAGCATTAGTTTCAGCTACTACCTCACCTAAGCCACCCCATTTTCCGCCGTAGTGACCTTTTGCTTGTGTAAAGTAGCTTATGTGTTCTCTTTCAGGGTCAGAGTGAGTTGCGTTGAATTTTTCGCGCTCTTCAATGTATGTTTTTTGAATATCTTTGTTGTCTGAATATAATGCGTGAGCAGTGTTTTGCAAATATTTTCTGCCATTTTTAACTTGAAAATCTTTAGCGTGACCTAATTCATGTAAAAATACCATCAAATCATCACCTACGCTAATATTTTTAGTTAAAGGTGAGTAACCTGATGCTAAAACTTCATCTTTATCCTTGCCTTTAAGTTTCTTTACTGATTCAACAACTTCAAAAAGTTCTTCTCCTGGAACTTTTTTCAAAACATTGACAATTTCTTCTTTTTTGCCCTTAAATTTTTTATTGAAGTTAATTTCAGTTTCTGTTTCGTGGTGCAGATCTTTTACTGTCATTTTTTTATCATCTACGGTAATGTCGTATTTGTAACCATTTTGTGAAGAGATAAAGTGGTTGTCATCTACAACTTCAAACGATTGAGAACGACCCATTAATACTTTGCCGTTTGCATCTGTAATCTTGTAGTCAATTATTCTGTTTCCCTTCGGATCGTCTTCGTACAAGAACTGAGTGCGTGTGCCGTCTTCAGATTTCATATCTTTTTTAATTGATTTTATACCTGTTTTTTTGTCTACAGTAGCTTTTGCAAGTTGTTCTTTCTTTCCGTTTGCATAAACAACCTCAACATCATACATACCTTTAATTTCAGACGGTGTTATAATTTCTTGTTTAACCATTTTTCCGTCTTTATCTTTTGTTGTAACGACTTGCTTTTCGGTGACTAAAAATTTAGTTTTTGTGTCGTAGTTTTGAACTTTCTCTATTTCTCGGTTGTTTTTGTAATCTTTTGTTTGAGTTTTTACTTGAACTGGAAAATGTCCAGATTTTTCTGAAACAGTTTCTTCAAGCAATCTGCCATTGTCTGCATCAAACTTGTAATATTTGCCAAGAGGTGTTTGTGCGTTTATTGTTTCGTCTAAGTTTGATAAATTTTCAGGCTCAAATCCGATTGTAAATTCTTTTAATGGTTCAAATTTATTTTGTATAAATCGTGTAGCTTTACGACCGTTTGGAATACTATCCATTGCCTTGAATACGCGGTCGTAAAATTCAGGACCGTCAGCTCTTTCATTTTTCATTTGATAAATAGGTGCCATATTATAAAAATCAAAGTCTGAACCGTCTTTGAAATGTTTTACAACGTCAACATCAATTGCACCTTGTTTGTATAAATATTTGAATTGGCAAGTTTCAGCAAAATCGTAAGTTTTGCCTTTTCCATTATTTATTTGTGAAAATTCACTCATTGCATTTTGAACATCATCGTCAGAACGCTTTTGAAAAGTGTCTTGAATTGGCTCATTTAAGTCCGCATATTTTTCTTGTTTTTGAGGAGCCTTATTTGTTCCGATTTTGGGTAAATTTATTTTAATTCCACCGATTTCCATTATCTTTATCCCTAATAAAATTGTTTTTTCTTATTATAACATTTTTGCCGAATTTTTACAATAAATTGTTACGATTGTAATGCTATTTATGTTCTATTTTTATAATGTCGCTTATGTCGCCAAAACTTGTTTTTATAACTTGGTAATCATTTTGGTATAATTCTTGAGGAGCGTTAAGTTTGACTTCAGCTCTAGTAATATAGTAAATTTTGCTCAGATATGCTTTGTCTGTATCTGTTATTACGTTGTTTTCAAACTTGTAAAAATCTCGTATTCTTTTGGGCTGAATATGCATAAAATAAAGAGTTTGTGGATTATCTTTTGCCTTTGCGTTTACGGTATTTGTTATATTTTCAAAACTGCATTCAGTTTTTGTGCTGTTATTGAAAGTTTGAGTGTGTAGTATAAAAATTAATACTAAGATTACGACTATTCTTGAAAGCAGAGTCTTGTTTTTTGATAACAATTTGCATAAAATTATTGCAAAAAGTGAAATATAAAGAGGATAAAGCACTATAAAGTAGTAAATTGTCAAAAGCGGTCTTATTAGTGACACCAAGATTGCAATTATCCAAAACGAACAAAGTGTAAAAATGCCATATTTTACGTATATTTTTTCCGAAGAGTTTTCTTTGTTTTGGTAAAAGTAAACAAAACAAAAAATCGCAAAAAACAGTAAAACAAGTAAATTTCCGAAGTTTGAACTTGCAATATGCGTAACAAGCGTAAATGTTGTTTCCTTTAGATGTGTATTAAAACCTTCTCTACCAGTAAGAGTTTTTACAAAATTTATTAGTAAATAAGGAACAAAGGTTGCAAATATGAATATATGGCATAGCGTAAATTTAAAATATTTTCCAAATTTTTCTTTATTTTTTATAAAAGTAATATTTCCATAAATGAAATTTGTAAGTAGCAAGAACAACCCGAAAAGGTGTGTATTTATCATAATAGAAGAGGTTAAAAATAGTTTCCAAAAATTCTTTTTGCTTGAACTTTTCAAATAATCAAACAAACTCATAATAACAAATGGTGCGATTAAAAGGATTAATGAGTATCCCCTTAGTTCTTGCGAGTAGCAAATATGGTAAATTGAAACAGATGCCATAAATGTGGCTAAAATAGCAGATTTTTGATTGGAAAATCTGTTTGTCAAAATATAAATGCCTAATACACCAATACTGCCAAATATTACGGGAATTAATCGCATAAATTCAATAGTTAATGGTGCGAAGCAAGTATATATTTTCATTATTAAGTAGAAAAATGAAGGATTCCCTGGATCTATAAAGATTGAACTTATAGGATAAATATGGCTTGCTGGGAGGTTAATGACAAAAACCTCGTCCCACCAAAGCGGGTAGGCTGTAAATTGATTAAACCTGCATAAAATTGCAAAACAAAATATGCAAGCTAATAACCATTTGTTGTCAAACTCTAGCTTATCTTCAAGTAAAAAGAATCCTGAAATTAAGAAAATCCAAGTAATTACAAAAAATCTTAAATTGTAAAACAAAGCTAGAAATGATACTATGACGGTATTAAAGTTCCCTTTGTAGTTGTTTTCGAACGGTAAATTTATTTTGTTGTTTGAAATTTTTAAACTAGATTGGTTAAAGTGATAAAATTTTCTTCCTACAAAAATATCAATGCTTGAGATGTTTTTAAGAGCTTCTGTGCTATCAGAATCAAGTTCTAATTTTTCAACTTTTCCGTTTAAAACTTTTGAAATAATTACATCTTTAGCTTGATTTCTAGGTGAATAAAAGTTTTCTCCATTAATTTTAATTGCGTTTTGATATTTGTTTGTAATTTCAATATTTACCGCGACTGGCGTAAAAAGTCCGTTAAAATATGGAATATTTATTTTTTCATAATTTAGCATAATACTAATGAAAAAACTAAATAAAGCCAATATAAAACAAACTATTCCGAACTTATTTCTACTCATTTTCCCTAGTCCTCTATCTATTTTACAATAAACAAATCAATTTTGTTTTCATATCTAGCTCAACTTTTTTTCAATAATAGTTGGTGTAAATTTTTATGTGTAACGTATTCTATTTTTATATAAAATATGCAATGATATGTTTTGTAAAAAATATAGGAGTTCTCTTTATGAATGAAGAAGTAAAATACAGCCCTGTGGAAGAATTTGCAAACGCTTTTTCTCACGCAATTGGGACATTATTATCAATATATGGCTTAGTTTTTCTTGTTGTAACCTCTAACACTCCAACTGAAACAGCTTCAACTGCAATTTATGGTGCGACAATGGTTATTCTGTTTCAATCATCAACCTTGTATCACGCAATGGTTAATGAAACTGCCAAAAAAGTATTTAGAAAAATTGACCACTCTGCAATATTTTTGTTAATCGCAGGAACTTATACTCCAATATTGTTGCTAGTTGTGCCGTTTCCACATTCTGTAGCATTGCTTGCTATGACTTGGTACTTAGCAATTATGGGTATAGTTTTTTCTTGTATAACTTTAAAGTTTAAATACCTAAACACTGCTCTATACCTAGTAATGGGTTGGTTATCATTGTTTTTGATGTTCAGAATGTGGGCTTATAACCCAGTTTCTGTGTACTACCTACTAGGTGGTGGCGTGTTATTTTCGCTAGGTTGCATATTTTATCTGCTTAAAAAAGTTCCATTTATGCACTCAATATGGCACTTGTTTGTTCTGGGAGGCGCAATATTGCACTATATGGCAGTAATGGCTCTTTTAAGATAATTAAGCATTGATTAAATCTGATGGAAGATATTTTTGTTTATATGTTTCAAAGTTTTGTTTAAACTCATCTTCTCCAGAAGTTTTTAATTCGTTTAAGTATCTGTGTTTGTCGAATGCTGATTGGTCAATTTGAATTAAGCAAACTGCAATGTTTGAACAATGATCTGAAACACGTTCAATGTTATTTAATACTTCTGTCAATAAGAAACCTAACTCAATTGTGCAAGTTCCGTTTTGTAATCTTTCAATGTGTTTGTTTTTAGCATCGTTGATAAGAATGTCGATTACTTGTTCAAGAGGTTCAACTTTTTTAGCCTTTTCAAGGTTATTTTCGCCGAATGCTTCAACTGTCAAATCCATAATTTCTGATAAAGCACTTGTAATTCTTTGAATTTCAGCTTTTGCTTCATCTGAGAAACTAATTTGTTTTTCATTCATATCTTTTGCAACTTTTAAGATATTTACAGCGTGGTCGCCAATTCTTTCAAAGTCACTGATGCAGTGAAGAAGTTTTGATACTTCGTGGTTATCCTTTTCAGTTAAATCTTTGCTCGAAAGTTTTACCAAGAAAGTACCTAATTTATCTTCGTACATATCAATTTTAGGTTCTTTTCTTAAAATTTTATCCATTCTCTTTTGGCTAAAGTTGTTAATCATTTTCATAGAACGGAAAAAGTTTTTCTTAGCCATAATGCCCATTTGGTCTGTCATGTTCTTACATTCTGCAATTGCAAATGTAGGAGTAACAAGTAATCTTTCGTCTAAGAAAACGGTTTCATCATCTTCATCTGATTTTGATTTAACAGCCCAGATAGCGATTTTTTCTAATTGTTTAATGAATGGTAACAACATTACAGTAGTTGCAATGTTGAACAATGTATGGCATAACGCAATACCAACTGGGTTGATTGTGTCAGTTAAAAATTCAAAGTGAACAATCATATTGCCAAGATAGAAAATGGTTAAGAACACGATTGTACCGATTAAGTTAAATGAAATGTGAACTGCAGTTACACGTTTTGCGTTAGTACCAACGCCGATACTAGAAAGTAAGGCTGTTGCACAAGTACCGATGTTTTGACCCATAATAATCGGGATTGCCATACCAAATGTTACGCCACCTGTCATTGATAATGCTTGTAAAATACCAACAGAAGCGGCAGAACTTTGAATGATACCAGTGAAAACAGTACCGATTATAACACCCAAGATTGGGTTTGAAAATGCTGTCAATACGTGTGTAAATTCAGGCATATCAGCCAAAGGTTTCATTGAACCTGACATTAATTCCATACCGTACATAAGAATTGCGAAACCAATCATAATTCCGCCGACACTCTTACGCTTATCGCTTTTTGAAATCATCATTAATAAGATACCAACTAAAGCAACAAGTGGTGAGAATGATTCAGGTTTTAAAAGTCTTAAGTAAAAGTTAGAACTTTCGATACCAGAAAGTGATAAAATCCACGCTGTAAGTGTTGTACCAACGTTAGAACCCATAATTACGCCGATTGTTTGGCTCAAATCCATAATTCCTGAGTTAACCAAACCAACAAGCATTACTGTTAAGGCTGATGATGATTGAATTGCGATTGTGATACCAGCACCTAATGCAAGAGATTTCATTGGGTTTGATGTCATTAGTTTTAACATCTTTTCTAACTTACCGCCAGCGACTTTTTCCAAGCCGTTTGACATTACGCTCATACCATATAAAAAGAACGCTAGTCCACCTAATAGCGTAAATACTGAAAATATATCCATCGTTTATTCCTTCCAAATTAAAATGTATACCATGTGTTTACACCAACATTATAAAAAAAAGAATTTTTTATGTCGATATAATGTAACGTTATCTTTATACTACTTCAAACGGTATACATAGAGTGGTGTTCCAAGTTTGCCGCCTTCAAATTTTTTCAAAAAAATTAGTTTTGAAGATTTTTTTTGTACGATTTTTTTGCCTGAAAATATGTACTCACAACCTAATGTTTTTAGGACTTTTGTATTGAATTTATTTTCATCTGCAGGAATCCATTGTTTATGTCCCCAGTTTTTAATCATATTTTTTAACTCTAAGTCCTCTTCCATTGCGGGTGCTACTATTTTCTCAAATTTATGTTTATATTCAAGTGGATAGATGTTAAAGTAGTCGTTCATTACGTAGAAACCGTTATAACTTGCGGTTCCAAATTGAACTTCTGCCAATGCAACTTTATACGTGTTTTGAGGTCTGCCGATAAAATCTTTTATCTCTTTATACTGACCTTCGGCAAAATAATCTCTAAAACTGTAACAATGCTGGCTATCAACTGTTTTAGTTAAATAATTATAGTTATCTTTTAAATAAAAATAAGGCGAATTATACGTAATTATGACTTGTGAAATCACAATGACTAAAATCAAGTATTTACCGATATATTTGACTCTTTGTTTAATAACATCAAGTGAAAGTGCAAAATTTATGTACCATAGTGTTGGTATTAAAAAGTAAAAACGAGTTACTTGAAACTGTCTTAGTGTGGCGTATCTGTTTTGTAAGTCTAATGCGGGAGGATAAAAAGTTATGATTCCAAACCAGATTGCAATAAAAATCATAGTAGTCCAAATAGTTGCGATAATTTTTCTGTTGTAGTGAGTTAAAACAGAAATGATAGTTGCAATTATACATATTGGCATAACCAGTAGTTTTGTATTTGTATAATCCCAACCGTTGCCATTAGATGTTATGTAAACTTTTAAACCACCTATAATTGCTTCGTATAAATAGTTACAAACACCATGTTGTGTGTAAACATTCCATTCAAGCCTGTGTGAAGAAAAGTCTTGAAATAACATTAAGTATGCAAATCTGTAAATTGTAATTAATGAGATTATTGAGTAAAGTATGATAGCGCCAAGCATTACAAAATCAGGCTTTTTGTTTTTGATGAAGTCATAAATCCATAAAATACAAATACAAGTTAAAAAGAACGGAGTAATAAGCTCAAAGTTCACGCAACAAGGCATTAGGGCAAGTATAATCCAGTTGTAAGCTTTGTGATTTTTAGCTCGAATATTCAAAAATGCCCACAAAAGTAGTGGAACTCCCATAACGGTTAAAAACGCCATTGTCATTAAATTTGGTATAAATGCGAAGGCTATAGCCGAACCGCAAAGGATAAATTCATCTGGATTTTCTTTTAGAAAATGGTCTTTTAATAGTAAGTACATACCTATGAAGGCCGTGAAGCGTGAGATTAAATCTATTACAACGTAAGCTTTAAATGGCGATAAAAAGTTGAAAATAGCTACTTGAAATATAAATTCGGAGTGAAAGCAGTTTCTAGGCATACCGTCAAGAAAATTTGGAATTGTGAAATTTAAGGGTTGCCACCAACCATATTCGCTTAAAACTTTGTACCAGGGTAAATAGCTGTCCAAATTATCCCAAGCATTAATAAATGTTCCCTGTTTTAATACAAGATATGGAATTATGTAAAGTGTAAAAATGATGCTAGTTATACTAAATGCAATAACTTTTTGATTAAGTAACTTTTTCATTATTTTACCTTATATACATAAATTTTGTAGACAGATGAAATGTTATCAAAAACCTTTAATAGCATTAATTGAGAATTTTGTTTTTGTCTGATAGGTTCTGATGAAAAAATATATTCACAGCCTAAAGTCTTTAAGCCATTCACATCAAAAAGAGTTTCACTTGGCAATAATACTAACTGATGTCCCCAATATTTTGTAACTGATTTTAGGTTCGGAAATTCCTCAAATGCACGTTCTGAAATCTTTTCAAATTTGTGTTTGTATTCCAATGGATAAACATTAAAATAACCTGTTAATGAGTAAAAGCCGTTAAATGCAGCAATGTTAAACGGTAAACCAACAGTTGCTATTTTATAGCTGTTTTGAGGTTTGCCTATGAAATCTCTAATTTCATTGAATTGTTTTGTTGCGAAATACTCTCTGTATGTTGGATTATTGTTTCTAAGTCCGTTCATAAACCAAACAGAGTTGCTGAAATATATGTTAAACCTCAATAGTAGGCAAAGTTGTAAAAATATAACTATTGCAACTACATATTTCCCGAATTTTATAAAGCTTTTGTTAATTATATCAAGTGAAAAAGCAAGCAAAACATACCACACAAGCGGAATTAAAAAATAAAAACGGTTGAATTGAAAGGTTTTGATAATTTCGTGATTGTCTGTAAAATGTAATGCTGGTTCATAGAAAAAACAGAATCCATAAATGCTAGAAAATACGAGCAATAAGCTCCAACAAGTTAAAATTTGTTTTAAGGTTTCTTTTTTGTAGTACATTGCGTAAAATGTTGAAAATGTTGCAATCGGTAATACGAAAAGCATTGTCATTGTTGATGTACAACTTTCGCCATCACGTAGAATATGTTTTGTAATTCCAGCAAAAATAGAACCGAAGAAACCTTTTATAAGATGAGCATTCATTTCAAATAAAGACCAATCTTGACGATGAGGTTCAAAATCAGAAAAGAATGTTAAATATAAAAATCTATAAATTGTAATTGCTGAAATTATAGAATAGACAACGATTGCGCCTAAAAACATATAGTTAGGTTTCTTTGTTTTTATGAAATCGTATACCCACAAAATTCCAATACAAGTTAAAAAGAACGGAGTTACAAGCTCAAAATTCACGCAACAAGGCATTAAGGCAAGTATAATCCAATTGTAAATTTTATAATTCTTAACTCGAATATTCAAAAATGCCCACAAAAGCAATGGTTGACCAAGTATTGTCAAAAATGTTAATGTCAAATAGTTTGGAATAAAGGCAAAACATAATGAACAAGCGCATAAAAAGTAGTCGTTGCGTTCTTTTAATAAATAATCCTTTAATAAAAGATACATTCCGAAAAAGCCGATTACTCTTGATAACAAGTCAATTGTGATGTAGGCTTTTAGCGGTGACAAAAAGTTAAAAATTGCAACTTGAAGTATTAACTCAGAATGGAAACAGCTCCTTGGGATTCCTTCATAAAAATTTGGAATCATGTAGTCTAAAGGTAGCCAATATCCGTGGTCTGCAATGATTTTGTACCAAACAAAATAACTATCAAAATTATCCCATACAGAAATTATGATGTTGTGTTTTAAGATTAAGTATGGAAGTGCGTATACAAATATAACAAATAGCGACAAAGCTATTGCAATTAAACTGTGTTTCTTCATATACTAACTATATCATAAGTTATACGGAGTTGATATGAATAGTAAAGTTTGGTTAATTTTGCCAGCGTACAATGAAGATGAGTTAATAGCAGAAACAGCGAAAAGACTTGATGAAGTCTTAAATAAACTTATTGAAAACGGAAAGTTATCTCAAGATAGCCGAATTTTATTTGTTGATGACGGCTCTAGTGATGACACTTGGAAAAAGATTGCTGAATTGCACAATTCAAATGATCGTATCAAAGGCTTACGCTTGGCTGTAAATGCTGGACAACAGAACGCTATTTATGCAGGAATTATGCAAGCAAAGTCAGAAAATGTTGATGCTGTAGTTACTCTTGATGTTGATTTGCAAGATGATATTGAAAAAATAGAAACCTTTATTGATAAGATGAACGAAGGTTATGAAGCGGTATTTGGCGTGCATAACGAACGTAATACGGATACATTTATGAAAAAACACACTGCAATTGTGTTTTATAAATTTATGAAATTTATGGGTGTTAATGTTATTGAAAATCATTCCGAATTTAGGCTGTTAAGCAGAACTTGTATAGAACGCTTGTCAGAATTTAAAGAGGCTAATTTGTTCTTGAGAGGAATTGTCACTAAATTAACTAAAAACTATATTCTTGTTGATTATGAACGTAAAAATCGTCTAGGAGGTACTCCGAAGTTCTCTTTTAATAGCTCATTTGAACTTGCCGTAAATGGTATAACAGCATTTACATTAGATCCAATTCGATTTATTTGTGTTTTTGGCTTGGCAATAACTTTGTTTAGCTTTTTGTTATTGTCAAAATGCTTGTTTGTTTTTACTTTGTGGTTTTTTGGCGGACTTCAATTATTGGCTATTGGTATAATTGGAGAATATATTGCAAAAATTAATGAAGAAACAAAAAAACGCCCACGCTATTTTATAGATGAAATCTTGTAGGTTAATTTATAATGTCATTCTGAACTGCGGTTTTTCGATTCTGCCGAGCAAAACAATTGATAATTGTTTTGTGAGAGGTTCTAGAGTCGAACGAAGTGAGCG
>CALBKW010000109.1 GCA_937895785.1 uncultured Candidatus Melainabacteria bacterium
ATGTTTTTGCAAAACACAATTATGAAATTACTCCAGAACAGTATGTGGTATTGAGTATGTTAAAAGAAGATTCAATGCTTTATCAAAACAAACTTTGTGAGGAACTGCACAAAGACAAATCAAATATGACACGAATTTTGTCAGTTTTGGAAGAAAAAGATTTGATTGAAAAAGTCCAAACTACGGAAAATAAGAAACAAGTAAATATGATTAAAATTACACCTAAAGGTAAAGATGTTCGAGATAAAATTACACCTCAAATTGAAGTCTCTCGAGAAAAATATTTAGATGGAATTTCTCAAGATGATATGTATACATGCATAAAAGTTTTAACGAAGATACAAGAAAATTTAAAAATAAAGGAATTAGAATATGACAAAAAAGCCGAAAGATATTTTTGAACAAGAAGCAAAATTAAGATTAAAAGCACGTAAAGCAAGAAAAAGAAAGAAATTATTAGTAAAGTTTACTAAAAAAAGAATTATTGTACCAGTGATTATTGTATTGGTTCTATTTACGCTTTTAGTTATGTCATTTATAAACTCTTTGAGTTATCAAAGTACAGATGATGCGTTTATTGAAGGTTCTTTAGTTTCATTAGCACCTAAAATTTCAGGACAGGTCATTAAATTACATTTCAAAGATAATGATTTTGTCAAAAAAGGTCAATTACTAGTAGAAATTGATCCTAATGATTATAAAAACAAAGTTGATGAACTTTCAGCTACTTTAAAAGAAGCAAAAGCAAAACACGAGTTCACTAAAAAAGATTATGATAGATATTCTCAACTTCAAGTTGATGGTTTATGTACAAAACAAGAATATGAAAATGCAAAAACTCATTATGAAATGTCACAGGCAAACATCGAAAAACTTGAAGCGCAATTATCACAAGCAAAATTGAATTTATCTTATACAAAAATATATGCACCTCAAGACGGTAATATTTCATCAAGAAGTGTTGAAGAAGGCAACTATGTTCAAATAGGTCAAGCGCTTACAGCAATTGTTTCACCTAATATTTGGATTATTGCTAACTTTAAAGAAACTCAATTGACAAATATGAAGGCTGGACAAGAGGTTTCAATAAAAATTGATACTTATCCTAACAAAAAATTTAAAGGAAAAGTTGACAGTATTCAAAAAGCTTCAGGGGCTAAAGCAAGTTTGTTCCCACCTGAAAATGCTGTTGGTAGTTATGTAAAGGTTGTACAAAGAATCCCTGTAAAAATTGTGTTTGACGAAGATTTTTCAAACTACACAATTGCCCCAGGTATGAGTGTAGTTCCAAGGGTTAAAATCAAATAATGTCAGTGAATGTAATAGCAAAATCTCAAGAAAAAGAAAGAAAAACTCCGCTATGGTTAATGTCTTTAATCGTAACCATGCCGACTTTCTTTGCTTTTCTTGCAACAAGTGCTACAAACGTTGCTTTGCCTCATATTGCAGGTTCTTTTGGCTCAACAAACGATGAAGCAAAATGGGTTGTAACAAGTTATATGATTGCAAATGGTATTTTTTTACCATTAACCGGTTGGCTTGAACGTAAATTAGGACGTTTAGATTTCTTAAAAATCTTCATCACCCTTTTTACAATCGGTTCAATTGTTTGTACTTTAGCACCTAACTTGCTAGTTTTAATTTTGGGTAGAATTATTCAAGGTGTTGGAGGTGGTGTTTTAATGCCACTATCTCAATCAATTTTGTTGCAAGAATTTCCAAAAGATAGAAAAGGTGATGCTATGGCAATATTTATTTTCGCAATCATGGTATCTTCAATTATGGGACCTACTGTAGGTGGTCTTTTGGTAGATTATTTTTCTTGGCAATGGATTTTTGTAATTAATATTCCAATTGGTATTTTTTCTTTAATTGTAATACCCCTAACAGTTAATGACACCGCAAAACAACGTAAAAAAGAAGCTGTAGACTTTTTAGGATTTACTTTTTTGGTATTATGGTTGTTTTCAATGCAAGTTGTATTAGACAAAGGACAACAATACGGCTGGTTTGATTGTACTTGGATTTGTTGGCTAAGTTTCTTTTCTCTATGTTGTATGCTATTTTTTATTGTTTGGGAATTAGAAGTTAAAGAACCAATTGTAAATTTAAGAGTATTTAAAGATTTAAACTTCTTTATCGGTACAATTTTAGGCGTCTTAGTTAACATTATGGTTTGTGTAACAATCATCTTGTTGCCTCAATTCTACCAAGGTTTAATGGGATATACCGCATCATTAACAGGTTTGGCTTTAGCAAGTAGGGTTATTGCCTGCGTAATGCTATTATTTATCGGAAAATTGTGCCAAATGTATGATTTAAGGGCAATTATTGCTTTTGGGTTTTTGAATTTGAGCTTGTCTATTGCGTTGTGTTCAAACTTGAACATGCAGATTTCACCAACAACAATTGTTTTATCAAACTTCTTGTTTGGGATAGGTTCTGTTTGTGCGTTAGTACCAATTTCAGCACTTGCGCTTGGAACTTTACCTAAAGACAAAATTGCAGATGCTGCGGGGGTACACAGTTTGTCAAAATGTGTTACAGGCTCAATGTTTACCTCACTTGCTGCAAGTTTTGCAATAAGATATTCTCAAATTCACCAAACTTATTTGTTGAAAAATATGACTGTTTATAATCCTGTATTTAGTCAACATCTTACAGCTTTAAAACACTTCTTTATGCACAATCATGCGATAGTTACTGCAACAAAACAAGCAAATGTAGTTTTGTATAAACAATTATTGGTTCAAGCAAAAATGTGTGCTTTTGCGGATATTTACCAATATGCAGCACTGGTCACATTCCTTGTTATACCGTTAGTTTTCTTATTGAAGTTAGCACCTGAAGACAAATGATAATTCAAGTTTGTAAACTAATGTAACAAAAATGATAAATTTTTGAGTGAAAATGTTATAAACTTTACAAAGCTGGGAATAATATTAGTGTGGGTAAGGATATTTGATATGCCCACATCTCTAATTCCTCTCTTCTAATACGTGGTTTTAATTACCGGCTCTTCCTAGCCGGTTTTATTTTGCACTGTTTGTGTCGTTTTATTAAATTATTTAATAAAAGTTAGCATTGATAATTTTTGTAAAAGTTCCAAAATCTTTCTTACATGAAAAAATTTGAAGGCGTACAATTGATTTATAGAAAATTAGAGATTTAAAATTGAATTATTGGGGATGTAGATTACAATGCAAGGTTATTGTTTTGAATTAATTACCGGACCTATGAGTTGCGGAAAAACAGAAGAACTTTTAAGAAGAATAAGAAGAAGCATTATCGCAAAGAAAAAAGTTAAAGTTATATCACCATGCATTGATACAAGAGAACAAGGCGACTATATCAAATCAAGAAATGGTTTGTGGTTGGATGCTGTAAAAGTAAAACATTCTATTCAAATTTTAAGCCTAGTGAAAGAAGAAGATGAAATTGTTGCAATAGATGAACTTCAATTCTTTGATTCAAACATTGTGAAAGTTATTGCAAAATTGATGGAACAAGGTAAAAAAGTTATCGGAACTGGTTTGGACTTAGATTTTAAAGGGGATACTTTTGGTTCTATGCCTGAATTGATGTGTCTTGCAACAACAGTGGATAAGCTTCATGCGGTTTGTATGAAATGTGGTTCTGACCATGCAACAAGAACTCAACGTTTGATTGATGGCAAACCTGCGGATAAAAATTCACCACTGATTATGATTGGCGGAGATGAAACTTATGAAGCACGTTGCGTAAAATGTTGGGAATTACCTGATGCAAAAGAAGATGCTAAAAAATCAAATGTTTTGAAATTTGCTTTAAAATAGTATAAAAAAGAGGCGGTGATGCAAAGCATCACCGCCTCTTTTTTATTGGTTAAACTTTTTTAAGTTTTAGTTCATTGTTAAGTCTTCTAAATTTTACGCGTTGGTCATGATTTAGAATTGATTTAAAATCTTTGTCTGCTTCGTGTTGAAGAGTTTGAATATCTTTGTTTAACATATTAATGATTTGTCTTTGTTGTTTTTTAGCTTTTGTATTTTTTTCTTTAGATACAGCTTGGTAGATTGCTTTTTCTTTTTTTAATTGAGCGTATAAAATAGCTTCTTTATCAGCAACACCTTTGTAAATTTGATCTGCCTTAGCTTTTTGT
>CALBKW010000110.1 GCA_937895785.1 uncultured Candidatus Melainabacteria bacterium
GGTGCAACGGTGAGTTAAGAGCTTCACCAGCAATAACGGGAGTTATTGGCTAGGTAAACCCCAGTCGAATGCAAGATTAACGTGAAGGTTACAAAGGCTGTCCGCCAACTTCAAACAAATCGCTAGAGTTTGTGAGCAATCACATTCCCAGACAGATGATTATCTAAAACAGAACACGGCTTATGGGTTACTCTGTATTTTATAAGGATTTATTATGAAAGCGACAAACGGTTTACCAACATACAACGAAGCTGAAAATATTGAAGATTTCTTAAATGAAGTTTACAAAGTTACTCCTCAAATTGAAGGATTTGAAATCAACACGCTTATTGTTGATGATAACTCACCAGATGGAACTGCAAACATTGTAAAAAGACTACAAGAAACAAATAAAAACATTCATTTACTAGAAAACAATACACGAGGGTTAGGTAGAGCCTATAGAGCTGGTTTTAAATATGCAATTGAAAACTTGGATGCCGAAGTTTTAATTGAAATGGATTCAGATTTTTCTCATAATCCAGAAAAATTAAAAGAAATTTTACCACCAATTAATGAAGGATATGATTTTGTAATCGGTTCTAGATACATAAAAGGCGGATCTATTCCAGAAGATTGGGCGCTTATCAGAAAAATGAACAGCAAATATGGAAACATTTTTGCTCGTTTTATAGCAGGTTTAATGCAAGTCAAAGACTGCACCTCTGGATTTAGAGCAATTAGAGCGGATTTTATCAAACAAATTGACCTTGAGCATTTAAACGTCAATGGATATGCATTTCAAATGAACATTCTGTTTGAATGTGTAAAATTGGGTGCTAAAACTTACGAAATACCAATTAATTTCATAGATAGGGTTAAGGGTAAATCAAAACTTAGCATAAAAGATGTTGTTGAATTTATGATTAATTCGTTCGATTTGTTTGTTAGAAGATTTAAGTAAAATAAAGGCGTGGACGTTTCGTCCGCGCCTTAAAACTATTCTTTTTCAAATACATAAATATCAAACATTTCACTTGGTTTAAGATGTTGTTTGTATCTTAAATCTTGTTTTGCAAAGCCTATTGAATCACTTAATATTTTTGCAGAAAGCGTATAATAAATAGCACTTCTTGCATAAACATTTATGTCTTTTTTAAACCATTCTTGATTTGTTTTTAGTGCATCTAGAGTTTCATCAGTAACAATTATAAATCTTTGCCCTTTATGCATTTTTGAAAAATACTTGACTTTCAAATTTTCATGTAAATAGGTTAAAGGTTCATCATTAACTAAATAGTTATAAAGATATGTTTTAGCCATTTTACGGTCCAATTTAGCACTCAAATCATTTCCAAAGATAAATTCTATATCTTGTGGACGATTACCTAAAAATAAAGCGTCATAGGTATCAATATCAATATGATTACCTTGTGGTACATAAAAATGAATTAATTTATCAAAACGAGGTATAAAGATATAATCATCTTGTTTAACATCAAGTTTTTTAACCGTTTGTGCTAAATTTTGAGAATAAACAATGTTTCTGTTCATAACAGAATATTTGCCAGCCTGAAATAATAAAAACAAATTCAAAATAAACCATAAGCAACATATAGCTATAAGAAATTCATTCTTTTGATTTTTATTATTTTTCAGTTGTAAAGTTAATCCAACAATAGAAGTAATTAAAATTATTGTTGTTGAAATTATTGTATATCGCAAAATAAAAGCTAGAGTATGGCTAAAAACCAAAACTATTTGAATAAACAGTAACAAAATTGACGGAAGCACAAACAAATAAACTTTTTCGTTTTTAGATTTTAATGCTAATACAAGTCCGTAAAGCCCCATTATTATTGGCATTAATGCATAAAGTATACCTTCAAAACTAAATAAATACTTAAAATAGTAATAGTTTCGCATAATATCATTCGTTGTAAATTGTTCGAAACAATTTGTATAAATTGTCAATAAAAGAGTAAACAAACAAGACAAATCAAAAGCAAAAATATCACGTACAAATTGCAAAATTGAAGTTTGATAAGTCAGAACGTTATGCAAAATCATTATAATTACAGGTAAATAGAAAAGACCAATTATTGCGAAAAGCCCAACATATTTTAGATAGTCTTTTTTTGTTTTTATAAAATATACTAAACCAACAACAAATTGGCAAAATACATACATAAATGAGAAATTATACGTATATAAAAGTAATAAAGTAAAAATTGAATAACAAATTATCCATTTTTCGTTAAAATTTTGTGCCAATTTAACAAAAAAGTAAGTTGACAAAAATGCAAATAAGATTGATATTCCGTAAAATCGCAATTCAACTGAATAATGAATATTAAAAGCACTAATAGCTAAAAATCCCGCAACTAAAGCTCCTGCAAAATCATTAAACAAATCCTTTACAACATAATAACTCACAGGTATACTCAAAGTTGTTATCAAAAGACCCATCAATCTAAGGACATTATCAGCAGTTCCAAACAAATTTGACCAATAATGTAATAAAACAAAATAAAAAGGTACGTGAAAATCCTCTTTAAACAAAGCTTTAGTAATATCAAAGGCATTACCTTGACTTGAGAAATACTTACTATAAAGTTCATCAACCCACAAATCACCAAAGTTTAGCAATGCTATTATTCGCAAAATTAACGCAAAAATAGTCATCACAAATACAAGCGCTGTTTCAACTTTATGTTCTTTTAGATAGTTAATCATAAAAGAATTATACAATACAGACTAGTTCATTACAATTAATATTGAAAATATCTATCAAAATCGACATCATCAAAATTACAAAGCATTTTGTATACTTCATCCTCTTCATCCATTCTTTGGAATTTGTAATCGTCGAACTTCCAGTATTTTGGGTTAATTCC
>CALBKW010000111.1 GCA_937895785.1 uncultured Candidatus Melainabacteria bacterium
ACATCTTCAGCAGTAAGAGTTGCAGTAGATGCATTAAAACTTATCATTGAACAAGATAGAGCAGCTAAAAAATAGTTTCTTTAAATTTAATAAAAAAGGCGATTTTGTTTTCAACAAAATCGCCTTTTTTATCACTTTTTATTCTTAATATCTTTTTATATGTCTTATCTCAGCTATCTTTATAAATCCAAGTAGATAAACTTTATCCAAAACAAAATTCCTTTTTATTATCAATAATGGTATTGATAATATTTTCACAATATCCTTTTGGTAATATGGATATAAATTCATAAACTTCCAAGATAAATTATATTTTTCTATAAACGTTCTTACCTCTTTACAACTTATTAATAAATCCTTTCTCAAATTTTTTGACGCTTTTGTTAACGAGTTTTCATTATCAAAATAGTAATATATACCTTGTGGAACAGTAGCCATTTTTTCTAAAAGTGTTATTGTTTTTAATGTAAAAACAGCATCTTCAAACATATTACTAATAGGAAATGTTATATTATTTTCTAATAGTTTTGTTCGTCTGTAAATTTTATTCCATATATAATTAAACTTTGGAACTTGTGCAATTTCCAATTTTTCAGATGTTTGCTCGTATAGTTTTACTTCGTTAAAATTCAACAATGTTTCTATTTTTGTTTCTGAGCTATACTTAAAAACATTAGAAACGGCAATATCTGCATCATTTTGAATTGCAATATTATATAAATTTTCGTAAAAATTTAAAGTAACCCAGTCATCAGCATCTACAAAACCGATAAATTCGCCAACAGCAACATTTAATGCATTATTTCTTGCAACTGCAACACCAGAATTTTCTTGATTAATAACTTTTATTCTATAATCCTTTTTAGCATATTCTTCTAAAATATCGCAAGATTTATCTCCTGAACCATCATTTACACATATTATTTCAATATCTGTTAATGTTTGATTAAGTAAAGTATCCAAACATCTGCCTAAATATTTTTCGGCATTATAAACTGGAACTATTATTGATATTTTACATTTATTTTCTATGCACATTATGCAAGTTTTCCAAGCTTTTTAATGAATATCATGATTATATATCAAACATAACTAATCATATCATTCAATTTATAAAAACTTTATTCAATTTAACATGAATAAAAAGGATAGAAATATATGAATGACACTCTAGTTTTACTAGGAAAACAAATTGCAAATTTACGCTCAAAGAAAGGGTTTACACAAGAAAAACTTGCTGAATTAGTAAATTATTCACCTAATCATATTTCAAAATTAGAATCTGCAAGGACTAATCCTTCTTTTGAATTGTTGGTAAATATTGCAAAAGCACTAGACATTGAGCTAAAAGAACTGTTTAACTTTGATGAATACGAAGACATAAACTATATAAAGTCTGAATTTAACAAATTTCTTAAAACATCAGATACTAAAAGAATAAAAGCTTTATATAAAATATACAAAACTTTATAACATATAAGGCGCGGATGTAAATCGTCCGCGCCTTTTTTATTAATTATTTTCTAAGTTTTTCAACAAATCGTTTTAGTCTTTCCATTGCCCGTTTTAGGTTTTCAATTGAATATGCATAAGATATTCTTAAAAATCCCTCACCACTATCACCGAACGCAGTACCAGGAACAACTGCAACGTGTTCTTCTTCCAAAAATTTCATTGCAAATTCTTCACTTGTCATACCAAACTCTTTAATACATGGGAATACATAAAACGCACCATAAGGTTCAAAACATTCTAAACCCATTTCTTTAAATGCATTCATCAAATATCTGCGACGTTGATTATAACTTTCTCGCATCAATTTAACATCTTCATCACCTTTTTTAAGCGCCTCTACTGCTGAATATTGGCTTGTTGTAGGTGCACACATTATAGCATATTGATGAATTTTCACCATCTGTTCAATAATTTCTTTTGGACCGCACGCATAACCCAAACGCCAACCTGTCATTGCATAAGCTTTTGAAAAACCATTTATTAATATTGTACGTTCTTTCATGCCAGCAATGCTTGCTATTGAAACATGTTTTTCCTTATATGATAATTCGCCATAAATTTCATCAGACATTACATAAATATCATTTTCTATACAAACTTTTGCAATTTCTTCCAAATCTTTTTGTTCCATAATTGCACCAGTTGGATTATTCGGAAATGGCAAAATAAGTATTCTTGTTTTGTCAGTAATCGCATTTTTTAATTCTTCTGCGGTCAATCTAAATTCATTTTCAGCTTTTAAATCTACAATCACAGGTTTAGCACCAGCTAAAATTGCGCAAGGTTCGTAAGACACATACGAAGGTTGAGGAATAATAACTTCATCTTCAGCATTAACCATTGCTCTAAGACCTATATCAATTGCTTCAGAACCGCCAACGGTTACAATTATTTCATTATCTGGATTGTAAGATATATTTTGTGTACGTTTTAAATAATTAGCAATTTCTTGACGTAATTCTTTTAAACCTGCATTGGAGGTATAAAAAGTTTTACCCTTTTCTAAAGCATAAATACCTTCTTCTCTGATATGCCAAGGTGTATCAAAATCAGGTTCACCTACACCAAGAGAGATAACGTCTTTCATTTCACTAACGATATCAAAAAATTTTCTAATTCCTGACTTTTTCAAGCCAACTACAGTTTTTGAAATTGGAATACTCACGGTGTTATAATCTCTCTTTCGTCATCTTCTTTTTTTGAAAGAATTGTACCGTGGTCTTTGTATTTCTTTAAAATAAAGTGAGTTGCAGTACTTAAAACACTTTCTAATGTTGATAATTTATCTGATACAAATGCTGCAATTTCTTTCAAAGATTTTTCTTCCAGCGTGATTAACAAATCATATCCTCCAGAAATTAAGTAAACAGATTTAACTTCTGGATACTTGTAAATTCTTTCAGCTATCTTATCAAAACCTTGTCCACGTTGAGGTGTAACTTTAACTTCAATAAGTCCTGTAACTTTTTCAGTAGACGTTTTTTCCCAATCTATAAGAGTATGATATCCGCAAATTATGCCTTCATTTTCAAGTTCTTGCATTTCATTAAGAACTTCTACTTCTGTTGAACCAAGCATAACCGCAAGTTCTTTCACGTCAATTCTGCTATTTTTTTCTATTATCCTAAGTAATTCTTCTTTCATCAAAAAACTCCTTTTTCGTTTTTATAATTATAAATGAAGAAATAAATTTTGGCATACTTTTAACATTTTGTTTAATTAGCTCTAAAGCCGTAATCCTTTGCGATAGTTCTACCTATTGAAGTAATTTTTCCTGTAATACAGTTTCTGCAATGAGCAGGAGAGTCATTTATACAGATTTTATCTGGATAAATCTCATATTTTTTACGATATTCGCCTTCTGTAATATTTGGCATAACAACATTTGCACCGCTTCGAAGTGCAATAATTCTACCGTTTGAATTAATTGTTTCCATTGCTGTTGTTGCTGGGATATTGATATTTTTAAGCAATAGACGAATCACAGCCATAACTTTTAAGGATAACTTAAATCGTTTTTCTTTATCTTCTTTTGTGTCTTTACCAGTCCATAACGGTGTTTCAGGGTGAGGAATAAATGGTCCAACTCCAATCATATCAAAATCATTTTCTTTGAAAAATAAGATATCCTTCGCCAAAGACTCAATTGTTTGGTTAGGAAGCCCAACAAGACAGCCCGAACCAGTTTCAAAACCTAGTTTTTGCAAATTCTTCAAACATTCAACTCTGTTTTCATAACTCATTCCAGGGTGTAATTCGTGGTATAAGTCTTGGTCTGTAGTTTCAATCCTAATCAAATATCTATCAGCTCCAGCATCTTTATAGGCTTTGTACTCCTCATAAGATTTTTCGCCTAAACTAAGTGTTAGAGCTACGTCCATTTTTTTTATTTCTTTGATTATATGAACCATTCTATCTTGCGTAAAATAGGCATCTTCACCAGACTGTAAAACTATTGTTCTATAACCGTACTCAACACCTTTTCTTGCAAAATCAATGATTTCATCTTCCGAAAGCCTGTACCTTTCAAGTTTTTTGTTGTAACAATTTAGTCCACAATATTTGCAAGTATTTTTGCAAATATTAGAAAATTCAACTAAACCTCTTAGGTGAACTTCATCACCTACATATTTTTTACGACATTCATCAGCATATTCAAATAATAACTCATCATCACTTTTAAGAAGTTTCACTATTTCTTCTTGTGAAACTTCTTTGTCAGCATTTATTTTGTCTAAAATATTTTTAATCATTATTTAACCAAATCAATAATACCGCCACCAATTACGACATCATCATTATAAAATACTGCTGATTGACCCACTGCAATTGATTTTTGCATATTATCAAATATAACTTCAACATCTCCATTACCAACTGGACGAATAATTGCATCTGTTGGTTCCTGAGTTGAACGAATCTTTGCCTTACATTTAATCTCAGAGTCAAGATTTTCAATTGCAATCCAATTCATTTTTGTTGCAACTAAAGTGTTATGCATAGTTTTGTCTTTAAAACCAACAACAACTTCATTTGTATCTTTTCTAAGTTCTAAAACGTAAAGAGCTTCAGTTGAGGCTACGCCTAAGCCTTTTCTTTGACCTATTGTGTAATTCCAAATACCATTATGTTGACCTAAAATTTTACCATCTGTATCGACAATATTACCAATTTTGTCTTTTACTTGAAGTAACTCGTTATAATCACCTTCATAAAAATCTTGGCTATCTGGTTTTTCAGCTACTTCTAAACCATGTTTTTTAGCAATATCTCTAATTTCTTCTTTTGTAAAATCACCTAAAGGTAACATGATATTAGCTAATTGTTCTTGCCTTAATCTATATAAGAAATATGATTGGTCTTTTTTAGGATTTACACCTCGTTTTAACAAATATCTACCATTTTCACCTTGTGCAATTCTTGCATAGTGACCAGTTGCAAATTTATCAAAATTAATTCCATTTTGTTTGGCTAAATGTGGCAAGACGTCAAATTTAATTAATGAATTACACCAAATACAAGGGTTTGGAGTTCTTCCAGATAAATATTCTTTTTTAAAGTTATCTAAAACTATTTTTTCATATTGTTCAGCACAATCAAATACGTGAAACTCAATTCCTATTTCTTCACAAATTTTGCGTGCAGCTTCAATATCTTCTTTTTCATCAGGTCCAAAGCATGCTCCGTGAGTCGATTTTTTTTCAGGAAGTGCGTTTATTTTTTCTTGAATTTCTTTATAAACACCATCCTTACCCCAAATAGCCATTGTTGCACCTACAACCTCATGGCCTTGTTCTTTTAACATTAATGCTGTTGTTGATGAATCAACACCACCTGACATACCAACCAATATCTTCATAAATTTATCCTCATTCCGTATTTACTAAAAAATTATATCACGAAATAGCGAGGCGGGCGGAATTTGATAAATCAAATTCCGCCCTGAGTATATTTAAGCGAGAGTGTATAAAATTTAAAATCTATTTACCAATTTCAGTAGCTTTTAAAGCCATTGATTTTGTAATATTCATAACTGCCAAGTTGGCTTCATAAGCACGTTGAGCCATCATAGCATCTGCGATATCCACCATAGCATTTACATTTGAGCTTCTGATATAACCGCTTGCATCAGCATCTGGGTGACCTGGTTTATAAATTCTTTCACCTGGAGTTGGGTCTTCAACAATACCACCATAAGATACACCACCTGAAAGTGCGCCATGTTGAGATAAACCAAATGTACCGTCTTGCATATTATTTAAAATTGCGTTAAATGATTCACCTTGAATTGAGTTCAAAACAGGAATCTTTCTCACATAATTTGGAGTATCAATATTTGCAATGTTCTTTGCGTGAATATCTAATCTTGCACCGTGTGCTTTTAAGGCATTTGAGCCTATGTACATTGAATCTAAAATTCCCATTTTTTACCTCGCTTTGTTTTAAATATTTCTTACAAAATATATATCGTTATCTTCCTACGTTAACTACAGTTTTCATCATAGAAATTACATTAGACATACGACGTGTTGCCATTGTGTAAATTAATGAGTTTTCTTGCATGCCAATTAATTCATCTGCTACGTTAACTCCTTCTGCTGTTCCTTGTTGAACTACGCTTGTTGTTCCCATTTCTTTAGAAAGTTTTGTTTCTAATGGACCTGATGCATTACCCAAGCATGTTGCAAAATCTAAATCTTGTCTTACATAGCCTGGAGTATCAACGTTTGCTATATTTTGTGTTAATAATTTTTGTCTTTTTGCTACTAAGTTTAAAACTTGTGATGTTCTTCCGAAACTGTCTACTGGATTGAATGCTACCATTGTTATTACCTCGCTTATTTTCTTCTCTCTAATTTGTTAAGTTAACTATGATTCTCTAATGTTAATTGATTTGTTATACATATCATCTGTCATTTTCAAAACACTCATACTTGCCAACATTGAAGCATTTAATCTTAACATTTCGTTTACTGATGTATAGATGTTTGTGTTTGAATTTTCCAAATAGTTTTGAGTAATCATATTGTGTTCCTTGACTAATTGAGGTTCACCAGATTCTTCTGTTTGCCAAACTCTGTTACCGTGAGAGTCTTGTTGTAAACCTTCTGGACAATCAAATTGAACTACAGGAATTGTTCCTAAGCATTTACCTTTGCTGTCCATTGCAGATTCATAAGAGAAAACTCTGCCGTCTGGTTTGATTTGGAATTTGTATAAGTTTGCTGGAAGTTTAATTCCTGCGCCAACAACCCAACCATCATTTGTTAAAAGGTAACCATCTTTACCTCTTTTGAATGAACCATCTCTAGTGTATGCAACTTCACCGTCTGGAGAAACAACAGGAATAAAACCTTCGCCATCAATTGCTACATCATAAGGGTTTCCAGTAATTTTCATGCTACCTTTTTGATAATCTGTTCTAACAGCACCGTGAACATAACCGTCATCTGATAACATTTGTTCGAAACGGACAGCTTTGTAACCATTTGTGCTATAGTTTGCAAAGTTAGTACCAACGTAACCTAATCTTTCAAACTGGCTTGATGCGTTATTAATATTTTTTCTAATTATACCTTGCATATTGTACATAATTATTACCTCGCTTATTTTAATTTACTTAGCTTGCTGAACCTAATTGGCTGATTGTTTTTTGAAGATTTGAGTTTTCAATTAAAAACATTTGTCTGTTTGCTTCAAAAGTTCTTTTTACTGGCATCAAGTTCATAAATTCTGTTTGTAATGCTACGTTTGAAAATTCGCAATAACCTTGTTGAACTTGAGGATTTACAATACCTGCACCATTTTGGTCTACAATACCTAAGTTAGCAATATGTTTTAATTTTTTTGTTTTTCTATCTAAAACACTGATTGCACCTCTTGTATTAACTACAACATCCTTTGCACCTTTTGGTAAAGTACCGAATTTAATAGGAACACCTGTGTTAGATAAAACTTTGTTTCCGTCTAGGTCTAAGAAGTTACCATCAACATCAATTTTAAAACGTCCGTCACGAGTCATTCTTACACCGTCTGGAGTTTGAACTTGGAAATAACCTTTTGAAGCCATTGCCAAATCAAGAGGATTATCTGTGATTGAAAGTCTGCCAACTGTGTCATCAACAACAGTTGATAAACCGTCAACACCAAGATATTCAGTAAATGAAGATACAACAGCTTCTTTACGTTGATAACCGACTTTATCAAAGCCATTTACGTTGTCAGAAGCATTAGCCATTAATGCAGTTTGAACTTGCATAGCTTTAATTGCTGTTTTTAAACCGTTTTCATTAAATTGTACGCCGCTATTTAATCTCATAATTACCGCCTCGCTATAATTCTCTTATTCTTTTAATCGGATAAATTCAAGTAAAGTAGAGTAAATTGATTAAATCTCATCTGTTTAGTGGATTTTACTTTATGTATAATGATATTTTTTAAAAAGTCAAAAAAATTGCTTGACATAATTTTTTTTACCGTTTACAATAGAGAGGTCAACACATGACACGCCGGCATAGCTCAACGGTAGAGCAACGGTTTTGTAAACCGTAGGTTGTAGGTTCGATTCCTATTGCCGGCTTGTTTGTTGATAACCCCTCGAGCCTTTGTGGCGCAGGGGTAGCGCACTCCCTTGGTAAGGGAGAGGCCACGAGTTCAAATCTCGTCAAAGGCAATTTAGACATGGGTCGGTGGCCGAGTGGCTAAAGGCAACAGACTGTAAATCTGTCGACGCGAGTCTACGGTGGTTCGAATCCACCCCTGCCCAATTTTTACAAAACCCTTAATGACATTGTTCATTAAGGGTTTTGTCATGTTTGGTATGGTGAGATTTTACCACTAACAATGCGTAGCATTGTCGGTGGTTCGGCGGATTTTCGGTAGGGTGGAGTTGAGCAAAGCGAACGAACCCGTCTGTGCAAATAGCCTTTTTGAGCACTTATTTGCATAGCAAATAAAAAGCGAAAATACTAAGGCTATGCGTACCCGAATAATCCAAGACTCTTGCTATTTTAAAATAGCAAAATTTACTGCCCAATTTTTAATCCTCAAGAGAAATCTTGGGGATTTTTTAGTATTAGGAATGATTCTTTACACCAAAAAGGTATTCCGTTTTCGGAATACCTTTTTGGTTTGTTTTTTATTTTTTTGTAGAACTTTTATCTTATTGTGTTGAACAAGTTTGTAATTATTTTTCAACTATATAATTGTAGCATAAAGGCATTTTTTTGTTTTTTATATTTTAAATTTAAGTTGAATTTATTAATTTTTTTTAAGTAGGATTGGCTAATATTTGCTTTATATAAGGTTATTTTTTATCAACACAATAAGATTTGTGTTGAGTCAAGCGGTAAAGGCTAGATATTAAGTTGGAAGAAACCTTTCCGCAACGAAAATACAATAATTTATTAAAAGGGATAAGAATATGAAAAAGAATACTAAAAAATTAGCATTACTTATTATGGCAGTGATGTTTACGACTTTTGGAATATCAATTTCTAATAGCACAGTTTTTGCTGATGAAACAGAAAATACAATTACGGTTAAACAATGGGTAGGCTCACCAACAACATACGAATATAAGATTTTTAAAGTACCAGAAATAGCAGGTAATGGTGGGGCTATTGCTGTGCATTCAAGTTTAAAAGTATCAATATCAGATTTTATAGGAAACTCTGCAAAAGAACGTGGTGGGGCTATATATAACTATTCTGATGGAGAACTTACAGTTGATACAGCAACCTTTGAAAATAATTCTGCAAAAGATGGTGGAGCTATATTCAATGACAATATTGCAGAAATTATAGGCTCAACTTTTAAAAACAATAAGGCTGTTACATATGGCGGTGCAATATGTAACAACGAAGAACTTACCATTTCAAAATCAGTCTTTGAAAACAATGAAGCAGGCAAATATGGTGGAGCTATAGATAACGATAGTAATTTAGAGATTACATCGTCAACTTTTTCTAACAACTCGGCTAAAAATGGTGGTGCAATTTTTCACGATAGCGAAGACAGCCTTAAAGTTAAAGATTCAAAATTTCTAGGAAACCACGCCGAAGAAAGTGGCGGAGCTATAGATAACGGTGAAAATGCAGTAATTACAGATACTACATTTATAGGTAATACAGCAAACGGAGAAAAAAATGACATTCACAATGTAGGTTCACTTGAATTAAATGGTGAAGTAAATTTTGATGGTGGGATTACCAATGGAGGTAGAGGTTATTCTAGTGGTACTACTACAATTTCAAGTGATTCTACTGTGAACAATCAAAATGGTTCATTAGTTCAAGGGGAAGTTTCAGTTGGAACAGGTGCAAAATTAATAACCGACTTTTCAAAGATGTCTGTTACCGAAGGTATAACTAACAATGGTACTGTTACTCTTGTTGGTACATCAGGCGAATTTGGAGAATACACTAAATTTTCCGGTAATGGTTCTATCGTTTTAGATGTAAAAGACGGCACTTTTACATTGAATGACTCTAGTCTTATTGCAGATACTATAAATATCACAGTAAATCAAGGACAATTCAAAATTGGTTCTAAAGTAAATGACATTAATAACAAATTAGCCTTTAATGACGGTACAACATTAAACATTATGAACAATGTTAACAATACTGTTAAGGATTTAAATATTTTAGGTTCAGAATCTGAATTAAAATTGATGCTAGATTTTAATGATAAGATAGACACAAAAGACACAACAACAGGTTCTAATAATTCTATATCATTAGAAAAAATTAACCTTAATAATATTACAGGTACATCATCAACAATATCAGATACTTTAGGCGATATTATCAATATAGCCTTAGATGCAGAAATTATTGACGATAGCAATACATATAACTATGTTACATTGAATAAAAATGGAAGTGGTTCTGCAGAATTACAAGCCTCAACAAGCAATTTGAACAGTGCTATTCAAGACACAGCAAGCCAAAGAACTTATCAAATGAAAGGTTCAGAAGCAATTGACTCTAACAATAACGCTATAACAGGAATTCTTGTAGTAAATGGTAATGGAAATACCATTTCATCATCTGACTCAAATTACGGAAGTATCTCTATTGGTGGTGTTTCAGGCAATTCAGAATTATCATTAGTTGATGCAAACATTAACAATTTTAAACTTAAAGATAGCGATAAAGGGGCTTTCACAATTAAAGACGGTGGCGAACTTTCAATCGTTGCAAAAAATAATGATGTAGCAATCAAAAATATTACAGGTGGCGACAGTAATGCAATTTATTTAGATAGCACAAGCGGTGACGCTACCGCATACATTATTGCTCAAAATTCAGTAAGAACAGTTACAATTGATAATGCTATCCGTTCAAACAGCGAGGACAACACAATCAATCTTGGCGGTAATGGTAAAATCATTTTAAATGGTATTT
>CALBKW010000112.1 GCA_937895785.1 uncultured Candidatus Melainabacteria bacterium
TGTGGCAAACAACTTTCTAGCAAGGAACTTACACTAGACCACGTATTTCCAAAATCTAGATTAGGTCCGGATATGTGGGAAAATATTGTAGCTTGTTGTAAGGAATGTAATCAATACAAAGCCAATCGCACACCAAAAGAAGCAGGCATGAAATTATTACGCAGACCTGAACGACCAACCAATAGCAAATTGTTTGAATTGACACAAAATGCAAGTAAAGATGTTGATACTTGGAAAAAATATTACAAGTGCTCTACATCGAATATTGCATAATTAGTTTAAATAATTCCCTTTGCCAATCATCAACTTTTTCAACATAAAAAGCAGCACCGTGCTTTTGACAAATTTGTTTATGGTCTTTTCTTGAAGATGCAGACATGACACCAATTACGGTTGAATCATTCCTTGAAGCAGCAATTTTCTTTAATTCTTCTAATAAAATAAATCCTTCACGTTCCGTTGGAATAAACAAGTCCATAATTACGTAATCATAAGAATTACGTTTAAATTTATCTACCGCTTCATAAATTTCTTTTGATGTTACTGGTAAATATCCAGCATGTTTAAATAAAACACTCAATTGATATGTAACAACCCCTAAGTCATCAATGATTAAAACTCGTCCTTTTGCGAGTTTTCCATCATCATCGTAAACCTCTTTATCAACGTGATTAATCACAGATGGTTCAACAAACATAATAGAAGGCATTGAATAGCTAATAGGGATAGGAGTGTCATTGGCACTTGTAGGTCTTTGGACTGTAGTTTCGGCTTGTGGTGCCATTTTAAATTTTTCAAACATTTCTTCTTCTGGCGCTTTTTGTTGGGCTGTTGGTGTATAAGAAGATACTTTTCGCTTGCTTTCACTGCTTGAATCATCACTTAAAGAAACATGTCTACGTGATTTTTTCAATTTAGTTTTTAATTCTTCTATTTCTTCACTTTGTTTTTTTAAGATAACGCCCAAATCATAAAGTTGTTTCTTTAAAGTTTGAAGATTTAAATCATCGCCTGACGGTGGACAAGCATCTGTTAGTTCAAATAACTTTGAAATAAAGTTATCATCTAATTCCATATCAAATTTAGCCATAATATATACCTCTATTGAGATTAATTATATCACGTTTTTAAATAAAATAAAAGTTTTTTTGAAAAAAGGCAATTTTTATTAGCTAAATGTTTTTATATAAATGTAACGTGTAGTGGAAAACTTTGGAGATATCCAAAAGGAGTAAATATGTTTAGTGATGAATTTATGCACTTTTTAATCAATTATCAACAACCGTCAGAACCTCCAAAAAAGATTAGCGAAATTAAGGAAATTGGCTTGCCAAGAGGTGGTAAAAAATTAGCCGCTATACTTTTGACAGTCAAAAAATAAAAATAATATATAGGTTTATCAATAAGTGCACCTTGATTTACAAATTGAGGCGCACTTTTGTTTGTGCTATATTTATTAACAAAGGGGATAATCATGCACAAGCTAAAAACTTTTATTATTGATTCTGACGAAAATTCACGAGAAATTATACAAAATTACTCAAACGAATTGGAGTGCTTGGAAATTTCAGATGTTTTCAACAGTATGGATAACGCTTTTGAACACATCGTAAATGAATTGCCCAATTTAGTTATAGCTGATATATCTAAAAATCAACAAGAAACTTTAAAGCTAATTGAAAAAATTTCGACATTAAAACAACAAGTAAAGTTTGTTGTAACAGCTTTGAGCTATGATACAGATTCAATTATTAAAGCAATGAGAGCTGGAGCTAGAGAGTTTTTACCAAAACCTATTATAAAAGATGATTTTATTAATACAATAACTAAACTTAACGAACAAACATACGGCAGAGAAAAAACAACAAATTGCAAGGTTATAACAATATTCTCTAATAAAGGTGGTATTGGAAAAACATCAATTTCGACAAATTTAGCCCTTGAAATAGCCAATATTACTAAAGAAAAAGTTGCTTTAGTTGATATGAACTTTCAACTTGGCGATGTTGCAACATTCATGGATATAAAACCATCTTTTGATATTTCATATGTTGTAAAAAATTTAGACGGAACTGATGAGAGCTTTCTTGAAAGCACTCTTGAACGCTACAAAGATACAAGCTTATATATCCTTGCTGACCCACCTTATATGGAACAAGCAAAAGATATTACACCTGAACAAATTACAAAATTATTTGATGCCCTAAGAGAAAAGTTCTCTTATGTAATTGTAGATACAAGTAACACATTTGATGGCAAAACTATCACGGTTCTTGATAATACAGACTTCATTATGCTTGTAACTATTGTAAACTTACCAGCTATAAGAAATTGCCAACGTTGTTTAGACATTTTTGAACGTCTTGGTTATGACAAAGATAAAACAAAAATTGTTATAAATAGATACATGGAAAACGATGAAGTTACAGTTGAAGACGTAGAAAAAGCATTAAATAAAAAGATTTACTGGAAAATACCAAACAATTACTTTACTATTATGTCTTCTATTAACAAGGGACTTCCTGTAAGTTATATAAACCCAAGTTCTAATATAGCTCAATGCTACAGGGAGCTTGCGACTGTTCTTTCTGATAATATTTATAAACAAAAAGTAGCCAAAAAGATTGTTCGCGATCCACTTATAAATTTCAAAAATTTAATAAGCGGATAAACTACTCTATATACACTTCTTAGAAGTTTGTTAAGTTTTATTAATTGCCTTTTTTCTTAAAAAGGCAATTTTTAGAATAAAAAATACTTTAATAAAGTACGAGAACGAGAGAACATTCAGTTGCAAACTCTCAAGTATCAAGTGTTTTATTTATTAACACAATAATATAAAATATGAGTAACACAATATAATCCAAGAAAGGATATAGAACAAAGATTTCAAATAAATTAGGAAAAGGATAAGGTAAGAAAAAGAAAAATTTAGGTTTGGTTAGTAAGATTTAAGGCCTCTCTCACGAGAGGTATTTTCATTTGTAAAGAAATGTAAAGTAAAAAGGAAAGAAAAAAGCAATTATTTTAGAAAGAAATACTTTATATAAGTACGAGAGATAAACAAAGAGAGTAAAAAAGATGTTCGTAACTTTAAATGTTGAAGTAAAAAAATACCAAAAAGAATTAGCATTAAAACAATATGAAGCTACAATCAACACAGATAAATTAGAAGAAGTAACATCAAAATTAACAGATTTAGAATCAACATACGGCAAAAAAAACTTAAAAAATAACTCAGCATACCAAGATTTAGTAGCATACCAATTAATGTATGATTCAAAAAAAGATTCATTAGAAACAGAAATGAAATTCTTGGAAAACGCATTAAGCTCATTCAAAACAGCTAGAAACAACGATATCAAAAGCGACTTATCTTTCTGGTGCTTAGGCTAATTTCTAGCAAACAAGATTGAATAGTTTTAACAAAGATTTTTATATACTCTCTCAAAACTCAAATACTCTCTCTCTCTCAATTATTTTTAAACAGCAAAGTTTAGATGCCACCTGTCAGGTGGCTTTTTTATTTGCAA
>CALBKW010000113.1 GCA_937895785.1 uncultured Candidatus Melainabacteria bacterium
CGCCATAAACCTTGTTACCAACCTGGCGTTTTGGATTGATGATAGTAACTTTTCTTACTGCTTCTTGCATAATAACGATTACAACCATTGTTGCGAAGAAGATAAGAAGTAACATAAATAAGCCGAAGCCTAAAGATGAGTCTCTAGCTACCATTTGAGCAGTTCGTGATGAATAAATTGGGATACCAGAAATGATACCAACAAAGATAATCAACGAACCACCGTTACCGATACCTTTTTCTGTAATAAGTTCAGAAAGCCACATTACAAGAACAGAGCCAGCAGTAAGAACTGCAACTGAACTAATATAGAACATAATCGGATTAATACCTGGAAGAATTGCACCAGGTAAGTGATTCATATACACCATAAAGATTACAGCTTGGAACGCAGCCAAGATTACAGTAAAAATTCTAGTGTATTGAGATAATTTTCTACGACCTGCTTCGCCTTCTTCTTTTTGTAATTTTTCCAAAGAAGGGATAACAACAGCCATCAATTGGATAATGATAGATGCAGTGATGAAAGGTCCGATACCTAAAGCAAAGATAGAAACTTTACCTAAAGCACCACCTGAAAATAAATCTAAGAATCCGATTAAATTATTGCCACTAGCGATATTTGAGAATATTGCATTGTTTATACCGAACACAGGCATTTGAACGCCAAAACGGAAAGCAGCAATCATTAAAACAGTAAAGATAATTTTACTTTTTAAGCCTGATGCGTTCCACATTGACATTAAGTCAGCAGATGTCGGCATTCTCATTTTACCTTGTTGCATAATTAAACTAATTCAACCTTTCCGCCTGCTGCTTCAATTTTTTCTTTAGCTGATGGAGTTACGTAAGTAGCTTTAACTGTAACTTTTCTTTTGATTTCACCATTACCCATAACTCTTAAACCTTGAGTTGAAGGGTGAGCTTTTTTAGCTTCTTTCAATGATTCTAAAGAAATTTCATCTAAAGATAATCTTTCGATAGCGCTAACATTGATTTCAGCATATTTAATTTGGTTGATTAATTTAAAGCCTTTTAATTTAGGCATTTGTCTGTATGATGGCATTTGACCACCTTCAAAACCTCTTTTAGAGCTTCTACCAGCACGTTGCCCTTCACCATTAGCACCACGGCAAGATGTTTTACCATGACCTGATGCACGACCACGTCCGAATCTTTTTGATTTTTTTGTAGAACCTTCTGCAGGTCTTAAATCTTCTAATGTAATCATAATTATTTATCCTTCTTTCTAAATTATTCTACAACTTTAACTAAGTGAGATACTTTGTTAACCATACCCATGATTGTTGCGCTTGGAGCGTGTTCAACAACTTGGTTCATTTTGCGTAAGCCTAATGCTGCAACTACTTTTCTTTGAGCAGGAGAAGCACCGATTAAGCTACCAACTAATTTAATTTGTACTTTTTTTGTTTCTGTTTTAGCCATTTTTATAATCCTTTTTTACAATAATCAAAGTAATAACGAAATTAGACAGGTTACTAATTTAATAATTCTGCCATTGTCAAACCACGTTTTTTAGCAACGTCTGAGAATGGAGTTAATTTTTGTAATGCGTCTAATGTTGCATTTGCTGCGTTAAGAGGTGATTTAGAACCTTGTGATTTTGATAAGATATTTTCAATACCAGCAAGTTCTAATACTGAACGAACTGCACCACCTGCGATAATACCAGTACCTTGAGCAGCAGGTCTTAACATAACTGCACCAGCACCTGAAACACCTTTAATTGGGTGTGGAATAGTTGTTTTGAAAATTGGAACATTGATTAAGTTTTTACGTCCATCAGCGATAGCTTTTTGGATTGCAATAATAACTTCAGCAGCTTTAGCACAACCTACGCCAACTTGACCTTTTTGGTTACCAACGATAACAACAGCACGGAAGCTTAATTTTTTACCACCTTTAACTACTTTTGTTACACGTCTGATTTGAACTACACGTTCTTGCCATTCTGAAACTGGTTTTTCTTCTTGAGTTTCGATTTTTTTACGACGAGAGCGTTGTTTTCTTTCGCCTTTTTCTCTTGCTACATCTTCAAACTCTTCGTGAGCTTCTTCTGTAGTTTCTTCTGCAGTTGCTTCAGCAGTAACTTCTTCTACAACTTCAGTTTGTTCTAATTTTTCTTCGTTTGACATTTTTACCTTCCTTATAAAGTAATACTACTAAACTTTTCTTTTTAAATATTTGTTTTGAATACGCCAAAATACAAGCTATTTAAGCCTATTGGAAATTCATATTCAACGTGAGTTTTCTGACATGGATTAGTTTATTATAAAAATTCTTGAATTGCAAGCCCTACGTAACGTTTTGTGAAAATCGAGAAGATTGAGTGAGGGTTAGATGCAATTCTGAACTCGTTTCAGAATTGCAAAGTTCTTCCTATGTGATTATGCGACCCTGAAATAAATTCAGGGTGACAAAGGACGGAATATAAAATATAATGTCATTCTGAACTCGTTTCAGAATTGCAAAGTTCTTCCTATGTGATTATGCGACCCTGAAATAAATTCAGGGTG
>CALBKW010000114.1 GCA_937895785.1 uncultured Candidatus Melainabacteria bacterium
CCAAGTTTTCTTGTGTTCGCAAGCACCCCAAGTGTTATCGTGCATAATTGCATCTTTAACTTCAACTTTGCCAGTTTTAGGATCTTTAACCAATAATGGAGCAACATCTGCAATGTATTGGGCGTGTCCACCGTGGTCGTTGTGGTAAACTGATGTTCCAGAAATACCAGAGTGTTTGCCTGTTTTAATCTTTTCAGCAGTTGCTTCAACGCTTGTTTCTGCGTAGTAAGGTTTACCTGTCATTTGTTCTAAGATACGGATTTCTTGAGGTGTGCATAAACCTGAAGAACCTTCTTTGTTAACCCAAACAGAACCTTTTTCTGCACCGATTTTCTTAGCAAGTTCATTTAATGGTTTTTCTAATTCTTTTTGTTTTGCTGCTGTTTCTTTTTTTACTTCTGTGTACATTTTGTTGATGTTTTTTGCAACTTTGTCTAAGGCTGATTTTTCATTGTCAGTCATTTCATAAAGACCTTCCATGTTTAATTTTTCGCCTTTAACTTCCGCTTTTTCAACAACAGCCGCATATTTTGCAATTTTGTTGTATTTATCTTGCATACTTCTTAAGATTGGTTCAGATACAACTTTGCCTTCATCTTCGTATTTTTTCATAACATCAGCTTTTGTTGCATCTTTGCCCAAACCATATTTTTTAACTTCTTTGTCGAAGTTTTCAGGAATATCAAGTTTTAAATCTTGAGCAGTTCTGTAAGATGCTGCTGCTTCCCATAATGGTTTATAGTATTTTTTCATTTTAGCTTCAGGAGATTTTGGGATAATTTCCTTGTTCATAGCTTCTGTTGTTTCTGTAGAAAGTTCATACATATTTTGAATGTTGTCCATTCTAGCATCAATGTCAGCTTGTTTTACGTTAGGATTTTCAGACTTAATAAAGTTAGCCATTTTTTGACGTTTCATTGATGATTCTTCATAATCAAAGAAGTGTAAATCATCTGACTGAGAGCCTTTAACTTCACCCATTTTCAAGAAACGGTTAACAACTTTAGTCATTTCTTCATCAGATTTTTCTGGCATTAAAGCTTTTAGTTCCGTTGTTAATGCTTTATTTGCTTTTACAACCGTTTGAGCATTGAAACGTGCGTTTTGTCTTTGTTCAACTGCTTCTTTTTCACGTTTTTCCATACCGTTTTTAGTAGCTTTAATAAAGTCTTCAGCTTTTTCCAAAGCTCTTAAATGGTTTTGGTGAGGTACTAATTTTGGATCGTCTAAATCTCTCATATAGTGACCATCGTGGAATGTGTCAAAATATTTCTTATCAAAAGCTGAGAAGTGAGTAGTTTGAACGTCACCTCTACCAGTGTTTCCTGCAATGTTCATCCATTGAAGTGCTGATGCATCAAGGATTCTGTAACCTTTGTCGTCTGCATAATCAAAATCTACTTCTGTTTTGGGAACTGAAATTTTTGCATTTGTACCAAGTTTAGAAGGGTCATAAACCTTCATTTCAGGTTTATTGTTAAGTTCTTCCATAATCATAGTAACGTACTTGTCTTTGTATTCGTATGCCATAACTTTTCTTGATGTAGAAATAGCTGCACACATACCGTGGTGACGTTGGTCTGTAGTTTTGATGGTTGGTTTGTCTGATTCTGCAGTTTTTACAACCAAGTCATTCAACAATTCGCCTAGAACTTGAGGCTTTTTATCTTTCAATTGTGGGTTAATTTTGTATTCAGGACTCATTAATTTGTTCAATTTTTCAAGACAAGATTTCTTTTCTTTTGTTGTAATTTCAGTTGAAATTACGAAGTAATCAAGATTTTTTGCAATGTTTTTAACAGCATCAATTTTAGAGTCATTCATTGCTTGAGGCAAACCTTTTGTTTTCAAAAGGTTGTTTCTTAATGCCATAACATCTTTTTCATCTTTTGACATTTCTTTTTTGTCGATAAAAGTAGCTTTGAATTGTTCTTGAAGTTTTGCCTTGTTTGGAGAATCTGTATTTTCTAACGCTTTAGCTGTTGCATTTTGTAATTTAGCTTTCCATTCGTTGTTAGACTTTTTATCATCTAATTCAAAGCTTGTTCCGTATCTTAAACCTTGAGCTACGTTCATTAAGAACTTGATATTTTCTTCTGATGAGTCTTCTGCTAAGTTGTTAATCGCGTTGTTAATGTTACGTTGATTATTTAGCGTAAGAGCATCGCCTTGTTGCTTTAATTGCTCAACAGTGTTTTTGTCTTGTCTTTTTCCTAAAAATGAAACTTGAAACATAAAAATTCCCCTAAATTTGTACCATTCTATTATTGCCTTCATTTTACTACAATCTTCGTAATTTGTTAAGCATTTTTTGCCTCAAAAGTCCTTATGTTAACACTTTTTTACAAAAAATATTCAAATAATAAGGCGGATTTTGAAGAACTCAAAATCCGCCTTAAAAATATTTATTGAATCAATTATTCAACAACAATAGCGCCAACTGGGCAAGATTCAGCAGCTTCTTTAACTGAATCTTCGTTAGCAGCAACTTCTGCTTCGTTAACTTTAGCCATGTCTTCTACTGTGAAAACTTTGTCACAAATTGATTCGCATGCGCCACATGCAATGCAGCTATCTTCAACTTTTACGTTCATATTTTTCTCCTTTTTACTGTGTTATACCGTAATTCGATTTACATTATAAATCAAACAATTTAAAAAATCCATTCTTTTACAAATTTAGATACAGAATCTAAACCTTCAAGTACGCCTAGGTCTTTTGGTTGTAATTTTTTGCTGTAAATAAGAATTGGAACATACTCACGAGTGTGGTCTGTGCCTGGAACTGTTGGATCACAACCGTGGTCTGCAGTGATGATTAAGTAATCATCTTCGCCCATTGCATCGATGAATTTTGGAATGTAAGTATCGATTTCTTCAATAGCTTTACCATAACCTGCAGCATCGTTTCTGTGACCGAATAACATATCTGTATCAACTAGGTTTGTGAAGATTAAAGATTTGTCAGCATTTGGAACATCTTTGTATGCGATTGATTTTAAATCAAGAGTGTTGTTGATTGCTTTTAAAGTCAAATCTAAGCCTTCTTTGTTTGAACCAGTGTGGATTGCGTGTGTTACACCTTGTTTGCAGAAGATATCTTCTATTTTACCAATAGCGATAACTGTTCCGTTTGCTTTTTCAACATCTGTAAGCATAGTGTCTTGGTCTGGAGCAAGAACGTAGTCACGTCTATCTTTACCAATACGAGTAGGAACACCATCTACTAGGTGATAAGGTCTTGCAATTACACGAGAAACTGTTACGCCTAAATCGTCGAACATTTTTCTTGCAATTTTGCACCAATCGTACAACGTTTCTAATGGAATCATATCTGTATCAACAGCGATTTGGAATACACTGTCTGCAGATGTGTAAACAATAGGGTATTTTGTTGCGTGGTGTTCGTCGTTGTAATCAACGATTACTTTTGTACCACTAGCTGCGCAGTTAGCTAAAACGCCACCGCAGTTTGTTCTTTTTACGAACTCGTCAATAATTTCTTGAGGGAAACCTGTTTGTGTAAATGTTTTAAAAGCTTCTTTTAAAACGATACCAGCCATTTCCCAGTGACCAGTTGTTGTATCTTTACCGTTTGATTTTTCTTTCATTGTGCCGTATTGACCAATTGGGTTAGCTTCTTTAGCAATACCTTCAAAGTCTTGAATGTTACCTAAACCTAATTTTGCTAAGTTAGGTACATTTAAACCGTGGTTGAATTTGCAAACATTTTTTAACGTATTACATTCAGGAATGTCGTTAAAATCTTTGCAATCAGGCATTGCACCGATACCCATTGAGTCGATAACTACTACAATTGCTCTTTTCATGTTTTTAACACCTTTCTTTTAAATAAAAACTCCTGATTAAAATATACCATGAAAAAAAATTTTGTGTTAGCATTAAATTAAGAGATAAACACATAGGAAAAATTAGAGGTATATATGCAAGCACGTAGAGCAGCAAGAGAATTAGCATTAATTTTATTTTCACAATTTGATAAAGTGATTTCAAAATATTCTACTGATGATTTTAACGAAATTTTATTAAAATCAGTTAGAATTTTAACAAATAATGCAAGCAACGATTTAAAACTTACAATCGGACCATTAATTGATATGAAACAATATCTTGATGAGTATGAAGCAAATGATAAATCAAACTTGCAAAGACCATTAGAAGCAAAGGATTTACCAGTTCCTCTTCCAATGACTTCTGATATGAAGGACAAAATAGACGAGTTATTAGACATTGCTGAAAAAGCTTTGATGGCTTTGGAAATTGCTGAATTTACAACACTTGAAAACAAAACTGATGTTCAAGCATATACTGTAAAAATTGCTGAAGCATATAAGCAACACGCAGAAGAAGTTGATAATATTATAAAAGACCATGCAAAAGGCTGGGATTTCGATAGATTAGTTAAGGTAGACAAAGACATTTTAAGAATTGCTATTTCAGAATTGTTATTTGTAGAACAAGTACCTCACAAAGTTGTTGTTGATGAAGCTGTTGAATTAGCTAAGAAATATTCAACTGAAGACAGCTCAGCATTTGTAAATGGTTTGTTAGCAAAAGTTATTTTTGAAAACGGTATTAAATAATGTTTGGATTTTTCTCTAATACATTTGATAACTTGAAAAATGCAGTATCAAAAACTGCAAAAACTCTTGTCGGAAATGTCGTAGATTCAGTTCAAGACGAAAAAGAATTTTCTGATTTTGTGCTAGAAGATATGGAAGACTTGCTAATTAGCGCGGATTTAGGTGTTAGTTATGCAAGTGAATTGGTTGATAATTTAAGAAACCAAACAAAAATCAGACCGAGTGAAGTTAAAAATTATTTGAAAAATTCGTTTTTAGAAACATTATCAAAAACTGGTGATACAAAGTTAAACATAACTGATGACGGCTTGAATATTCTGTTTATCACAGGTGTAAATGGAGTAGGTAAAACCACATTGATTGGTAAATTAGCATACCAATTTAAACAAGGTGGAAAAAAAGTTTTGGTTGCGGCTGCTGATACATTTAGAGCTGCAGCAGAAGAACAACTTGACATTTGGTCAAAACGTGCTGGTGCAGATATTGTTAGAAAAGACAAAGGTGACCCAGCAGCAGTTGTTTATGAAGCTATAGAAAAGGCTAAAAACGAAAATTATGACATTCTTCTTGTTGATACAGCAGGAAGATTGCAAAACAAGTTTAATTTAATGGAAGAACTTTCAAAGATTAAATCTGTAATTGATAAAAAAGCTCCAGAAGCATTAAAGGAATGTATTTTAGTTCTTGATGCAAATACAGGTCAAAATGGACTTCAACAAGCAAAAGTGTTTACTGAAGCTGTAAATCTTACATCAGTTGCGCTTACAAAACTTGACGGTTCTGCAAAGGGGGCAATAGTTTTAGCTATTGCAAAAGAATTGAAACTTCCTGTTAAATTAATCGGTGTTGGTGAAAAAATGGAAGACTTGAAAGAGTTTGTTCCAAATGATTTTATTAATGCGTTGTTCTCATGAAAATTTTAAAAGAAACAGTTTCAAAATTAGGTAATAAAGTTCAACTTTTAGGCAATGACAACCACAAAAATGTCCTTGTTATTGGTGTTTTTCACGGTGACGAACCACAAGGTGATTTTTTAATTAATGAATATCTAAAGAAAAATCAAAAGTCTGAATTGCTGTTTATTCCTTGCTTAAATCCAGACGGAATGAAGTTGAATACTCGTCAAAATTCAAACAATGTTGATTTGAATAGAAATTTTCCGACTGAAAATTGGATTGTAAACGAGGATAAGGCATATTTTGGTGGAAACGAACCAGCAAGCGAAATTGAAACAAAATTTATGGTAGAAATTATTGAGGAGTATAAACCTAAGTTTATATTAACTCTTCACGCTCCATATTGTGTTGTAAATTATGATGGAGATGCGGAAGAAATTGCAGAAAAGATTTCAAAAATTATAAACTATCCAGTAGAAGCAGATATTGGATATCCGACTCCAGGAAGTTTTGGTACATATTGCGGTGTTGAACGTAATATTCCGACAATAACTTTAGAACTAGATGAAAACATTGATGTAAAAAGATTGATTAATCCTGTTCACAAAATATTTGATTATATAAATTCCGTGTTATAATTTTTTCATAGGTACATAAATTAAGGAGATAAAAATGGCAGAATCAAAATTAATCGCAACAGTTCCAAGAAGTGCAACTGAACAATTACAAATTGCAATTAACGAATATAAAGGTAAATCTTATTTAGATTTAAGAATCCACTATACAACAGACGATGGTCAAACATGGTTACCAACTAAAAAAGGCGTAACTTGTTCACCAGAAAATTTAGAAACATTGCGTGATGCTATTGATGAAGCAATGAAAGAATTTATGACAGAGGCTGAAGAATAGTGAGTAAATATGCTTTAGTTCTTGTAAACATCAAGGGCTTGGGCGTTAAGACATTTAGTTATTTAATACCATCGGAAATGCAACCTGTCATCAAAATTGGGCAGGCTGTTTCCGTACCATTCGGACGACAAGGGCTGATTAATGCTTTTGTCGTTGGTTTTTCTGACTATTTACCACCAGAAATAAAAGCGAAGAAAATTAGTAAAATTTTAGATGAAAAACCTCTGTTTTCTCTTGAATATTTGAAACTTTTAGAATGGGTTGCAAATTACTATTGTTGTGATTTTGTGACCGTTTTAAATATGGCAATTCCGCTTAAATTAATTGATAAAAATGCAAAAACGGAAGCTCTTGTTGAATTTATAAAAAAAGAAGGAGCTACAAAACGTCAACTGCAAGTTTTAGATTTGCTTGAAAAATATAAACGAGTAAATCTTTCTGAGTTTGAAAAAGTTGCTAAAACAACACGAGCAACGATGAAAAAACTTGAAACAGTGGGGTGCGTTAGAATTTTTGAAGATGAATTGTATCGAAATCCGCTTTCTATTTTTTCTGATGTTCAAAAAGAAGATTTGTATCCACTTTCAGAAGAACAAAATAAAGTTTACGAAAAAATTAGTAAAATAAAGGACACAAAAGCTCCGATTTTAATTCACGGAGTTACAGCCTCAGGCAAGACAGAAGTTTATTTTAAATTAATTCAAGATACAATTAATTCAGGCAAAAATGTTTTATTTTTAGCTCCTGAAATTGCTCTTGCTTCTCAATTGACAAAACGTTTAGCTAGAAAATTTGGAATTGAAGATATTGCAATTTGGCACAGTTCAATTTCTGAAGGTGAACGTTATGACGTATGGCAAAAACTTTATAGAAATGAGATAAAAATTCTTGCGGGTGCACGTTCTGCGGTGTTTGCACCATTAAAAAATATCGGTTTAATTATTATTGACGAAGAACATGAAAGTGCATATAAACAAACATCTCCAGCACCTCGTTATGATGCTAGACTTGTGGCTGAAAAGTTGGCAGAGTTCCATGGGGCAAAGCTTCTTTTAGGTTCAGCGACTCCAGATATTACATCTTATTATAAAGCTAAAAATTGTAAGACTTTATTTGAACTAAAAAAACGCTATAACAATGCACCACTAGCAAAAACATATATCATAAATATGCAAACTTATATGCAGGCAGCATATAGAGGTGTAATATCAAAGCCTTTGCAAACAGAGATTAAAGAAACGCTTGCAAAAGGTCAACAGGTAATAATTTTAATTAATCGACGAGGTTTTTCAACCTATACACAGTGTCAAGCTTGCGGTACAGTTATTGAGTGCCCAAATTGCGCAATTCCAATGATTTGGCATACGGCGGATAAGCGTTTGAGATGTCATTATTGTAATCAAACAATGTCATTTCCGACAGAATGTCCTCATTGTGGTTCAGATGCATTGCATAATTCGGGTACTGGTACTCAAAAAATTGAAATGTATTTGAAAGAACTGTTCCCGGATGTGAATATTGTTCGCATTGACAGCGACTCATTAACAAGAAAAAATGAGCATATTAAAATATTGAACAGTTTTCAAAAAGGTGAAATAGATATTCTTGTCGGGACTCAAATGATTGCAAAAGGTCTTGATAACCCAAATGTTACGCTAGTTGGGGTAATCAGTGCTGATGCAAGTTTTAATTTACCAGATTTTAGAGCTTCTGAGCGAGGTTTTCAACTGTTAACTCAGGTAGCTGGGCGTGTTGGACGTGGTGAATTTACAGGAAACGTATTATTCCAAACTTATAATCCTGATTTTTATGCGTTGCAGACAGCTAGAGAACAGAATTATAATCAATTTTTTGATACTGAAATTGTTGCAAGAGAAGAGTTTGAGTATCCTCCGTTTTCTAAAATGATAAGACTAGTTTTATCTTGTGCAAGTCAATTTAGAGCAGAAAAAGCAGCTCAAGAAATTGCACTAAGACTTAACACAATGGTAGATAAGTTTGGAATTTCAGAAAAACTTGAAGTTTTAGGACCAACAATGTGCGTATTTGAACGTCTAAACGGTCAATATCGTTTTCAAATTCTAATCAAAAACAGACTTGAAGATAAAGGACACGACTTTATTTCAAGATTTTTGCACCAAATTGTACTACCGAAAGACATTAAACTAACGATAGATGTTGACCC
>CALBKW010000115.1 GCA_937895785.1 uncultured Candidatus Melainabacteria bacterium
ACTCAACGTTTACGTTGACTTATGCTCACCTCTCACTTCGTTCGTGCCTCTGCTCGGGCTAAAAAAAAAGCAGCTATTGCTGCTTGATATACTTCATAATCTTGGGAGGAGATTTGGGGATAGTTGTACATGAATAATAACTCAACAAATATTTTTTTGTTAGTTTCATGCCAAAAACCGTAACAAAAATTTACAATTCACTTTTAAAAATCATGGCTTGTTAGTTGCAGCAAGGGCTTCACATGTTGTCAAGTACTAATAAAATTTACATATATTTAATCATATTTTTGTTATAATAGTGATGAAAATTAAAATAAAAAGGAGAAATTTATGGCAACAGAAGTAAAAGCTTCACACATTTTAGTAGCAACAGAAGATGAAGCAAAAGCATTATACAATGAAATTAAAAACGGAAAAGATTTTGCGGAAGCAGCAAAAGAATATTCAAAATGTCCTTCAGGTCAAGCTGGTGGAGATTTAGGTTTCTTCCCTCGCGGAGTAATGGTAAAACCATTCGAAGATGCAGCATTTTCACTAAAACAAGGTGAATTATCAGAACCTGTACAAACTCAATTTGGCTGGCATTTAATTTTAGTTACTGGCGTTATTGAATAATGAATAAATATATTGAAAAAGCTCGTGCATTCATAGAGCAGGAAAAAATAGATTACCTATTAGTTAACTCTACAAATGAATTTTTAGTAGAATATAATGAACTGGCAAAAAATTCTAGGTATTATCTTACTGGTTTTTCTGGTTCTACAGGTGATGCATTAGTCACAAAAGACAACGTATATCTTTTTGTTGACGGTCGTTATCACGTTCAAGCTGACCTTGAAGTTAATCACAATGACATTACTGTTGTTAAACTTCAAATGGGTGACAAGGTAATTGACGAACTTGCTAAAAGAATGGACGAGCATTCAATATTAGGAATTTGCTCAAAGAAAAACTCTCAATTTAGATATGAAAACTTAACAAAAGTTTTAAACGAAAAAAATATACAAATAAAACTTTTTGACATTGACCCAATTGAAGAAAAAATCAAGCACAATACACAAACCTTAACAGAAATTCCATTAAAATTAACAGGTAAATCAAAAGAAGAAAAAATTAAAGAGCTTGATTTAAAAGCAAATGAGGCTATTTTAATAACAAATTTAGAAGAACTTTCATACCTTTATAATTTACGAAACTTTGGCAAAACAAATTCTTGCTCAATAGAGGGCAAAGCAATCTTTACCAAAAATAAAGACTACCTTTTTATTGATGAAAATTTAAACGATTTTAACGATTTTATTAAAAATTGCGAATTTGAAACTGTTTACGTCGATGAAATGACAGTTACAGCTCACGATTTTACTCTTTTAGGTTCAAAAGCAAGCAAAATAAAGTGGAATCCTGTAACAAATGCAAAATGTATAAAAACAGATGCAGAATTAGAACATTACAAAGACGCTTTTGCTCGAACTGACAAAGCATTAGCAGACACTGGAAGATTCATCGCTGAAAATGACAACATTTCAGAATTTGACATAAAAGAAGAATTAGAAAAGAACTTTAGAAAATATGGTGCTATTGGTCAATCTTTTACATCAATTGTCGCAAAAGATAAAAATTCTGCATTAGCACACTATTCAAAATCATCTAAAGACGAAATTATCAAAGACGGTTCTCTCGTATTAATCGATTGTGGCGGATACTACGAAGGCGGTTTAGCCACTGACATTACAAGAGTTTTCGTAAAAGGTGAGCCTAGCAACTTGCAAAAGAATATTTATACAACTGTGTTAAAAGCATTTTTAAAAGCCTTTAACACTACAAAATTTGAAATCGGACAGGATATCGACAAAGTTGCACGTGATTTTTTAGAAGAAAATGCTCCAGCAGGCTTTGTATTTAATCACGGTTTAGGACACGGAATTGGTATCAGTGTACACGAAGCACCTCCAAGATTGAGCAACGGTACTTGGGATTCAAAAGTTCCACTTCAAGATAGTATGTGTTTTACAATTGAGCCTGGACTTTACAAGCAAGCCTATTTCGGTGTAAGATTAGAAAACTCTTGTTACTTGCAAGACGGAAAAATCAAATCTTTTGTAAATATGCATTATGAAAAGAAACTAATTGATTATTCACTACTTGACGAACAAGAAAAAGAATGGCTAAGCCACTTTGAGGTTAAATAATGGAAATTACTAGCGTAAACAATGAAACAGTAAAAGAAGTTGTAAAACTTCAACAAAAAAAGCATAGAGATTTAACAAAAAAATTTCTATTGGAAGGTCTAAAAGCGATTGAAGAAGCTTTTAATGCTGATATTGAGATTGAACAAATTTTTGTTTTAAAAGAAAAAGCTTTTCACTATGACTTTTTAGAAGAAAAAATTGTTTATGTAACTGAACCTGTATTAAAAAAACTATCGACAACAGACACTGCACCTGAGGCAGTCGCTGTTGGAAAACAAAAAACTTATGATATTTCTTGCTTAAAAGGCGCAAAACGCGTTGCATTGTTTGAAAACATTAAAGATTTGGGCAATTTGGGT
>CALBKW010000116.1 GCA_937895785.1 uncultured Candidatus Melainabacteria bacterium
CGTATTTGGATTTTTAGTAATAAATATAATAATAAGTTCAATTAGAGCAATCATAATGGAATATTACTTCTTGCTGGTATATCCTTTGTGTATTGCACTTATCGCAGCTTTGTTTACGCTAAATTGGCGATATAAATTTATAAATATCATTTTATCTTTTGGATTGTTATACACTTTTTCGCAAATGGATTACAATAACTTGTGGAAATTCAAGAATGTATACGAAAGTTTAACGCAAGTTTGTAATGCGGATGCATTGCGTTATAAAGATAAAAATGTTTTGGTATATGAACTAATAGAGCCTACAGCTTTCAGAAAAATATTAGATATAGAACCTAATGTTATTGTTCAAACCGATTTTAATGGCGGAAATACAGATTTTACAAAGTTTACTAAAAAAATTAAAAAGTACGCAAAAGATAATCCCACTCAATTTGCAATATTTAATGCTTGGTTTGCAGAGGTAACTGAAGAGGATAAAGTGATTTTTGCAAATTCTAACAATATTGTAGAATTTATAAAAACGCCTTATGATTCAAATTCGGGGATTTTAAGAGTGATGTTATTGCCGACAAAGTAAGACTCTGAAACTCAATGTTACAGCATGTTTACATGATTGCCATGCTCTAGAACATGGGTATAGCATGCATGTACACTAATTCATTTGCCTTGCATCACATGCAAGGCTTTACTTTTGGAGAATTAGTAAAATTCTTTAGAAATTTTATCTTTATCAAAACTTTTTAAAAATAAACTAACGTTTCTGCACCTTGCATCGTTGTCTTTTAAATCATAACCATTGCTTTGGCAATACCCACCATCTAAAAATTCTTGAGCAATGTCTTTTGCTATTTTGAAATTTGCTTCAGCAAGTTTTGTTTTGCCTTCTATTTGCTGAATTTTTGCAAGACGGAAATAACCTAAATGAGCGCCATAAAATTGTCTGTTGTTAATAAGTTCTTGTGCAATAGCTTTTGCTTCATCGTACTTTTTCATATTTGCAAGAATGTCAATTTTATTTGCTTTTGAATATAACTAAATCCTAAATATAAAATGAAGAAAACACTCAATGAATATATGAGAACTCTCTCAAAAATCTTTTTGTTCATAAAATATTATTTCCTCAACTTATGCGTTACCAATGCTGAAATATGTGAAACCATTTTCTTCTAAAGATTTTCTATTGTATTGGTTTCTACCGTCAAAAATGATTGGAGTTTTTAGTAAATCTTTTATTTTGTCAAAATCAGGACGTCTAAATTCATTCCATTCAGTCAAAAGCAATAAAGCATCAGCGTTTTCTAAGGCTTCGAAAGAACTGTTTGCATAAGTGATTTTATCCGCAAAATGATATTTTGCAGTTTGCATTGCTTTAGGGTCGTATGACTGAATTTTAGCGCCTTTTTTTAGCAATTCGTTAATAATTGTAATTGATGGAGCTTCTCTCATATCGTCTGTTTTAGGCTTAAATGCCAATCCCCATACTGCAAAAGTTTTATCTGATAAATTTTCACCAAAGTATTTAGTGATTTTTTCGACAAATAATAATCTTTGGCGTTTATTAACCCTATCTGCAGAAGAAATTAAATCTGCATTGCAACCGTTTTCGTTTGCTGTTTTAATAAGGGCTTTTACATCTTTTGGAAAACAACTTCCGCCATAACCTAAGCCAGGGAATAAGAATTGTGAGCCTATACGTTTATCAGAACACATACCAATTCTTACCATTTCTGCGTTTGCACCAACTTTTTCACAAAGGTTTGCAATTTCATTTGCATAAGAAATTTTTACTGCCAAGAAAGAATTGGCAGCATATTTTGTCATTTCTGCCGATTTTACGTCCATGGTTATTACAGGGTTACCTGTTCTTAAAAATGGAGCATAAAGTTCTTGCATAATTTCAGTTGCACGTTGAGAGTCAGAGCCTATAACAACTCTATCAGGCTTTAAAAAATCATCAACTGCAGCGCCTTGTTTTAGAAATTCTGGGTTTGAAACAACATCAAATTCGTGTGAAGTTTGTTTTTTGATTATTTCAGTAACTTTTTCTGCTGTGCCAACTGGCACTGTCGATTTATCAACGACAACTTTATACCCATTAATAGCTTTACCAATTTCTTCTGCAACTTGGCAAACATACTTTAAGTCAGCAGAGCCGTCTTCACCTTGAGGTGTTCCAACAGCAATAAAGCAAATGGTAGAGTTTTCAACAGCAGTTTTTAGATTGTTTGAAAAAGACAATCTGTTTTCAGAAGTGTTACTCTTTATCATTTCTTCTAAGCCTGGTTCAAAAATAGGAACAATACCGTTTCTTAATTTTTCAAGTTTGCATTCATCGTTGTCAACGCAAATTACAGTATTTCCCATTTCTGCAAGGCATGTGCCTGCAACTAAGCCTACATATCCAGTACCAATAACACAAATATTCATTAAAATAAGCTACCTTTCGCTGTTTTTCTCTAGTTTAGCATAAACACTTTTATTTGACACAAACGCATATTTTAAGTATCATTGGAATTAATTATTTACGGGTAGAAAATGAAGAAAAAATCTCTAATTGTATATTCAATTTTATTGATATTTTTGGTTGCGGTTGCAATAAAAGCAAATGTTTCTTTGACTAAAACAGATGCATTTGGTGTGCCTATTGAAAATAATTCCAAAAAAATGAATTTTAACGTATTTAATGCCAAAAATATAGAAGAAAAGCATTATGAAAAAGATATTTCTACAAATGTAATTGCAAATAACACTTACAAACATAAAAAAACAGAAGCTGAAGAATTTTCAGTATACCCAAGCGTAGAAGATAATACTGTAGTTTATAAAAAAATGTATAAGATTTATACAGACCGTAAATGTGCGTTGGTAAATGAAGAGGGCGTAAAAGTATCAAAGGCTGTTTATGATGATTTTGTAGATTTTGATAGAAAAAATGGTATTTATAAATCAAAATTAAACGGTAAAACTGGATTGATGAATTATAATGGAAAAATTCTTATCCCCGCAAAATTTGAAACAATAGAGCTTAATCCAAATTCACATTTCTGTATAGTTAAAAATCACTCCTATAAAGGTTTGTACGATATTAAAAAAGCAAGAGCAATTGCAGGTACTATTTATAGTGACATTATTCCATTTGATAGTAACAATTGGAAGATTACAGCTTCTAAAAAAGTTGGTGTTATTCACTATAAAAAAGGTAAATTGGTTCTTATTAAACCAAAATATACGAGTATCGTAATGACTGACGGATATTTGAAAACATTTAATGGAAATAAATTTGGTATTATAAATCTTTCAACGGGTGATGTTATTTCAGAACCGAAATATGATGGTGTTGATTTGATTAATGTTGGAGAAGCTTTAACAAAAGGTGTCTATATATTTAAAATCAAATTAGATGACCGATATGGTTTAATTTTTTATTCTTCAAAATCATCACTTGTAATTCCTCCAATATATACACAGGTTGTTTATATAGATGGGCTTGTAAGAGTTGTATCAAATGGAAATATTCAATATTTAGATGAAAAAGGTAATATAGTTACTGATAAAAAGAAAATCGACAATGGATACTAATTTACAAGAATTTTTGAAAAATAATAGAGTTTTTAAGTTGGTCTGCGGGGCAGGAAATGAAGATGAAGAAGAAGTTGAAAAGCTTGTAGAATTGTATTCAAAAGCAGGATGCAACATATTTGACGTATCGGCTAATTTGAATGTTGTTAAAGCTGCAAAAAGAGGGTTACAAAAGGCTGGAATTTCAGAAAATCGTTTTATTTGTGTTTCTGTGGGAATAAAAGGCGACCCTCACTTAAACAAAGCTTCTATTGATTTTGATAAATGTAAAGGGTGCTTAAAATGCTTTAGTGTATGTCCGCAAAGTGCGATTTCAGCTAAATGTGTAGTCGATAAAACGAAGTGTATTGGTTGTTTAAAATGTCAAAGGATTTGCATAGCTAATGCGGTCGAACTAAAAAGTTATCCAACCGATTTGAACAATGTTTTACCAGACATTATAAAAGAAGGTGTTAATTGTCTTGAATTTCACGCAATCACCGATGATGAAAAAGAAGTTGACGAAAAATGGAAAATTTTAAACTCACTTTATGATGGTGTTTTGAGTATTTGCGTTGATAGAGCTAAACTTTCAAATGAAACTCTAGTTAAAAGATTAAATAGAATGCTTGCAATAAGAAAACCTTATTCAACTATAATTCAAGCAGACGGTGCACCAATGAGTGGTGGAAAGGACGATTATAAAACAACTTTACAAGCTGTAGCAACTGCGGAATTATTACAAAAAGAAAATTTACCAGTATTTACATTATTATCAGGTGGTACAAATTCAAAAACGGCACAATTAGCAACCCAATGCGGAGTTGATTTTACTGGTGTTGCGATAGGCTCTTACGCCAGATATATTGTAAAAGACTATTTATGTGGTAAAATGTCGTTTGGTGAGGCAGTAGAAATCGCTAAAAAGTTAGTAAACAGCGTTTATTAAAGGGATAATTGATGTTAAAAGAACTATTAGATTTAAAATCTTGTGGTGCTACAGGAATAAAGTTGGAATTTGAAAGTGAATACACAGACTGGAAAAGTGCATTTGAACTCTCTGAACTTGTACATCGTGTAGATATGAATTTGTGTGTAAAGCTTGGTGGTTTATCATCAATTCAAGATTTACATATCTGTAAAGAACTCTATGCAAATTCAATTGTTGCTCCTATGGTTGAATCTGCTTATGGAGTAGAAAAGTTTTTAGCTTCTGTAAAACAGGTTTTTGGAAAAGCTTATCCTAATTTATATTTGAATATAGAAACAAAAACAGCTTTTGAACATATTGAAGAAATTGTAGAAAAATCAAATAAAATAACTGGTTTTGTTTTAGGTAGAAGTGATTTGAAAAAATCTTTGGGAATTGAATATGCAGATTCTGATGTTATTTTAGATTATTGTAATAAGTTAGATGAAATTTGTGAAACTTCAAAAAAACAATTTGTATTAGGTGGAAAAATTAACGCAAATTCTGTTGTTTTCTTAGAAAAACTACCACATTTAACTCATTTTGAAACAAGAAAAGTTCTTTTTGACATAGCTTCACTAAATGAAAATGCAATCGAAAAAGCTTTAGCGTTTGAGTTAAATTTCTTGAAACGAAAGAATCACTTATTCCCAGAAGATTTAGAACGTATAGAATTTATAGAAAAATCATTGAAAATAAAAGTATAAGAGAGGTTATAAGATGAAAATATTAGTTACTGGTGCAAATGGAATGCTAGGACAAGATTTATGTCCTATGCTGGAAGATGTAGACTTTGTAGATGAAGTTATTGAAACTGATGTTGACACGCTTGACATTACCAATGAAATTCAAGTAAACAAAGTATTGAAGGAAACTCAGCCAGATGTGGTTATTCATTGTGCAGCGTATACAAATGTAGATAAAGCGGAAGATGATTTAGAAACAGCAGAAAAAATTAATGTTACAGGTACGGAAAATCTAGCGATTGCCTGCGGAAAACTTGATATTACAATGGTTGTAATATCAACAGACTACGTTTTTGATGGTAATAAAAAATCAAAATATATGCCACTAGATGCAACAAATCCTTTAAGCAACTATGGTTTGACAAAATGGCAAGCAGAAGAAGCTGTTAGAACTTATTGTAAAAAACACTATGTAGTTAGAACAAGCTGGTTATATGGTCATCACGGTAAAAATTTTGTAGAAACGATGATTAATTGTGCAAAGCAAGGCAGAGATTTAAAAGTTGTAGACGACCAAATCGGTTGCCCAACTTGGACTGTTGCTTTGGCAGAAGGTATTATTGATTTGTTAGAAGAAATGCCAGAATATGGAACTTATCATATTTGTGGAAGTGGTGAAACTTCTTGGTATGGCTTTGCAAAAGAAATATTTAAGTTAACTGGTATTGAAGCAAAATTAAGTCCTTGCACAACAGACGAATATCCAGTAAAGGCAAAACGTCCAAAATATTCAGTAATGGAAAATGACGGAATTTGTGATGATTGGAAAAAATCATTAAAAGAATATTTAGCTCTAAGAATTGAGGATTAATTATGCGCATAGGTGTCAAACAATTTTCAAACAAATTGGAATTTTTTAAAGAAGATTTAATTAGACTTTTTGAAGAAAAAGAATTTGATTATGTAGAACTTTTTGTTCACCCTGCAAATATGGAATATCTTGATGAGTGGGTAAATTTAAAACGAGATTATGATGTTGATTTTTCTATTCATGCACCACATTTTAGTCAGGGGTGCAATTTAGCTGATAAATCATTTTTTGATTATAACAAAATGGTTTATGAACAAGTTAATACATACGCAAAG
>CALBKW010000117.1 GCA_937895785.1 uncultured Candidatus Melainabacteria bacterium
TGTAGATAGTGGAAGTTTTAATATTGTATCAAAACATTCAAGTTGGATTGCTTCTTCTCTTTCGGGCAAGTATATTTCATAAAAGTTTATTGTGAGTTGTCCGCTTTTCCATATTAAAGGTGATTTAGATATAGCTGAAACACTACCCTTTAAGAAACTTCCTTTAGGAGCAAGTTCTTTTCCTCTGATAACAAATGGTTCTGTTAATCTAGCAATTACAGGTTGATTTAACTTTACGTCTTTTGCGTACCAATCTGTATGAAATTTTGCATAAACATAAGTGTTTTTAGGTACATTGGAAGAATATTTTTCCTTTGCTAATGTACAGTTGCCTATTAAGAATATTATAAAAATTGCTAAAATCTTTTTCATATAACAATTTTATAACACATAAAGCATAAATTAAATATTTACGCATAGTTTTTTTACAGAATAAACAAAGAATAAAAATGCTAAGATGTTCATGACTTCTCCTTTCTATGGTATAATACAATTTATAGACGACAAAAATGGTCGCACTTTTTTGAGAATTTAAGGAGTTTTTATGCCAACGGATAAACCAAGATATTCAAGGGTTTCAGATATTATAGATTTAGCAACATTTATGTCCTCACGTCCTTTGGGAATTACGTTAGACGATATTATTGAAAGATATAATGTTTCAAGGCGTACAGCAGAGAGAATGCGTGATAGCTTAACAAATGTATTTCCTCAAGTTCAAGAAATTGAAGTTGAGGGGCACAAAAAACATTGGGGATTTGTTGACTATTCAATAAAGGAAATGGTTTTCTTTACACCTGAAGAAATTGCGACAATTGAGCAATTCCAAAAACGTACAACAAACGGTGAAATGAAGGATTCTTTGGAAAAAGTTGCTGAAAAAATTAAAACTCTTAGCAAAAAGGGGTTGGAAAATATTGAAAATAATATTGATTTGATTATGCAAACAGAAGGTTATGCAGTAAGGCAAACAATTCAATACCATATTAGCGATGAAATACTTATTACAATTAGAGAAGCAATGAAAAAATGTCTAATTGTTACAGGCATGTACCACAATAAACTTCGTTATATAGAACCATTAGGACTTATTTATGGCGAAAAGATATACTTGATTGCACGTGAAAAAGCCAAAGGTGATGAAATTTATACATATTTGTTGAATAAATTTACTGACTTAAAACTTACAATGACTAACTTTGATAGAGGTGATTTTAACCTTGACGAATTTTCAAAACGCTCATTTGGCGCTTATTTTGGCAAAATGCTTAATGTAAAATTAAAATTCGACAAAGAAATAGCAGAAGACGTTATGACATATAACTTTCATCCAAGTCAAAAAGTCGAACAGCAAGAGGACGGTTCTGTAATCGTGCGTTTTAAAGCTAGTGGTGATAAATCAATTATGTGGCACGTATTCAGATGGGGAGATAAAGTAGAAATTCTAGCTCCAAGCGAATTGAGAAAAGAATATATTGATGCGTTAAAATCAGTATCAAAAAAATATCAAAAATAATGCGTCCGCGTTTGACAGTGACAAAATTTATAATGCTATCTGTAAGACAAATTTATTAGGAGAAATTATGCCAACAGAAACTTTAAAACAAGTAATTAAACCAAATGAAAAACAACAACAAGCCATTGATATTCAAAACGGTCAGGTAATGTTGCTTGCAGGTCCAGGAACGGGTAAAACCTTCACGGTAATTAACCGTATTGAACAAATGATTGCAAATGGTGTCGAGCCGTCAACGATTCTTTGTTTAACCTTTTCTGATGCTGCTGCGAATGAAATGCGACAACGTTTGATTAAAAAAATGGGTGTAATTGCTTCTTCTGTTGATATTTATACATATCACTCGTTTTGTAATGATGTAATTAAACAATATCCTGAGCAATTTAGCTTGTCTTTAGGAGTTAGATTGATTACAGAAACTGAAAAATTAGCGCTTATGAAGGCAACAATTGACGAGGTTAATCCGCAAGTATTTGTGCCAAATAGAGCCGATAAATATTTTTATGCAAAAAGCTTTGTAGGTTATATTGAACACTTAAAGAGCCTTAGAATTTCAAAAGAAGAATATCTTTCAAATATTGATACAAATCCAGCCTTAATGCCTATGTACAACGAGATTGAGGCAGAAATTTATGAACGAGAACAAAATGGAAAAACTCAAAATAAAGGTCGTTATGCAAAGTTAGAAACAATTAAAAAAAATATCGGAAAAGCTAAAGAATTATGGGATTTGATGGAAGTTTATGCGCAAAAAATGGTTCAAAATAATCTGATTGACTTTGCCGATATGATTTGCTTTGTGCTTAATGCGTTTGAAGAAGATGAAAACTTTAAAGAAGAAGTTTCAAACAAATACAGATATTTTTTAGTTGATGAATACCAAGATACAAACGAACTTCAAAATAAAATTATTTTCAATCTAGTTGATGCAAACAAGGAAAAAAATGTTTTTGTTGTTGGTGATGATGATCAAATTATTTACGGATTTCAAGGCGCAAAGAGCGACAATATTGAAAACTTTTTGACAAAATATCCAGAAACAACAGTAATTTGCCTTGAGGAAAATAATCGTTCTACACAAAAAATCTTGGACTACAGTTATGAACTTGTATCACAAGATTCATTACGACTTGAAAATAATGAAACTTTTAAAAAGTATAATATTTCTAAAAAATTAAAAGCGAAAAATGCGAAAATTATTGCAAAAGAGCGCGAAATTAGACGTATAGAATTTGGTGACAGTTTGCAAGAATTTAACTATATTGTTGAAGATATTGAAAAACTTGTAAATTCTGATGATTGCCCTAAAAAAGATGATGGAACAAAAGATTTGTCACAAATTGCGATTATTTGCAGAAAAAATGATGTTCTTCACTCTTACGCAGAAATGTTGAAGGGCAAAAATATTCCGTGCCAATTGAACGAAGGCAAAAGCATTTTTAATATTCGCTCAACAATTTTAATTTATTTCTATATGCGTGCAATGTGTAACCATACAACGGAAAACGACAAATTGTTTAGTCTTTTATTAAGCGAACCCTTCAAGTTGAACCTTGAAGATTACAACGAGTTGATGAAACAAAATAAAATCACAAAACTCGACTTTATAAACCTTATGCGCCAAATGACTAACTGGAAAGAACCGCAAAAAGTTGAACAATTTTTAGATACATATAAAGAGTTACAAGAGTACGCTCAAACAAACGATTTGAGAAATTCTGTCGTTGAAATTATCAATAGAACTGGTATTTTAAAGGCTTTTTATGCTAATCCAAAAAATCGAACAGAAAATTTAATGGGTATAAAAAAGATTATCGACGAAGCTACTCAGTTGGCTAAAATTGAACCAATGACAAGTTTACAAGACTTTGTCGATTATTTAAAACAAAGCTTGGACAATGAAATACCAATTTGTATTGATAAATCTTCAATTGTACAAAATGCAATTCAATTAACAACTTACCACGGTTCTAAAGGACGTGAGTTTGAGCATGTTTATTTACCACGATTAACTGCAAAAGTTTGGGAAAAACAAACTGACAATGGCTATAAATATATTACTGATGAAGTTTTAGATGATGAAGATGCCTCAATGAAAAAAGATTCAGATTTGTTGAAACTTCTGTTTGTAGGAATTACTCGTGCAAAATATGCTTTAACTCTATCTTTTGCTGATGCTGAAGAAGAAAAACCTCAACAAATTTCAAAATATTTAATTGATTTTAACGGCGTGGAGCAAATTCCATACAATGCAGACGATTTTACGCAAGAATTTTTCAGAGCTATTTCAAGAGATGTATTTGATAATCAGAAGGCATTTGAGGCTGAAATCAGAGAACGCGTAAAACAAATTGTGCTTTCTCCTAGCCGTTTAAACGATTATCTTGCTTGCCCTCGAAAATTCTTTTACTTAAAAGTTTTAGGTATTGATGTTGAAGAGGCAAACTGGGACAGTGCAAACTTCGGGACAATTATTCATGCAATGTTAGAAAATGCAGTTAGAATTGCGAAAAAAACAGGTGCTTATCCAACAAGTGATGAAGTTAAGGCAGAATTGATTAACGGCTTAAATTCAAGTGCTTTTTCTTCTGAAGCTATTAAGGAAAAATTCTTAAAACTAGGAAATAATGTAATTGAAAAATATTATCCAAAATTTTCTGAAATTCCTGTTTCAAGGGTTGATGATGTTGAATTTTCATTGCGTGACATAGATGTTGATGGTGATTTTATTACAGGTAAAATTGACCGTATTGAGAAAAATTCTGACGGAACCTACCAATTGTATGACTATAAAACTGGTTCTGCGGTTTCAGAAAATCAAATTGCAATCGGAGGTGCAAAAGAAAATTATTTCAACCAATTGTGTTTCTATAAATATGCATTTGAAAAGCTTACAGGTAAAAAAGTTGCACAAACTGGTATAATTTACGTAGAAGAAAATGTTACACGAGAAAAAGAACTTACTGATGACGATATGAAGTATATTGAAGATAAAATTAAAGAAGTGTATGAAAATATCAAAAATCTTAAATTTAATCCATCGTGCGAACCTTCTTCATGCAAATTCTGTCAATACCAACAAATTTGTAAACTGGATTTGATTTAAGGACGTTATGAGTAAATTTTATTCGATAATTTTATTGTTTACTGTTTTAATATGTACATCAGGCTTCAAGTTTAAAGATAATTTTGAGGAATTTTACACATCACAACCTTGTACAATTGATTTTTTAGATAAATCAACTCTGCAAACTCAGTACGCAATGACGTTAAAATTTGCGCAAGATGTAAATTTGAATAAAATTAAAACTGGAACAAATGTTTTGCTAATTTTACCAAGTGATTTAAAAACTCACTCAGGGTATGTAATTCCTGCAGGTACAAAGTTTAATGCACGTTTAATTAATAAATCGGAAACGCACAATCCATTCAAGCAAACAACAAAATTTTTAATCAATCAAATAATTTTTTCCACAGATGCAAAAGAATATATAATACTTTCAGATACAAAACATGCAAAACGCTTGACAACAATCAGCGCGGAAAGAGTTTTAGGGCGTTACGCACCAATTGACGGACTTTGTAACATCGGAACGAAATTGCGTAAAGTTGAATATAAAGGCAATTTGAAATCAAAAGCTGATATAACTACGACATCTGTCGGTATCTGTTTTGTTTTAGTCCGCAATTCAATTACAAATTCTACAATAAAAGCAAATACTCCGATTACCTTTGAATTTGAAAATAATTTGCAATTAAATTTTATACCAGTTAAAGATTTAAGATAACAAAAAGGCGCGGAGCGTTCGCTCCGCGCCTCAAAGAATATATAAAAACTATTTAATGCCAGTTGATTTTGCGATAGCAGAAGTCAATTTAGCGATAGTTTTAGTTTGTTTAACAGTTTCAGTTCTAACTGTTTTTAATTTTTTAAATTCTGGAGCTATAAGAATAGCGGCAGTTGGATCGTTTGCAACTTGCTCTGATAGAGTTTTTGATTGTGAAATTAATTTAGTGTAAGTAGTATCAACGCTAGATAATTTGTTCAAATTAGTTCTAACTGCGCTTTTTTGAGCTGGAGTCATGTTTTTTAAATTTTTCTTAGCTTCAGCAGAGTTTAAGTAATTTGTTAAAGTAATAGCACCATTTTCTGCAACTTCAATGTTAACAGTCATAGCATCTTTTGTAGCTTTTTGGATAGCAGCTTTTTTGTTAGCTAAGTCTTTTTGCTTGCTTGCTGGTAATAATGCTGTAGACAAACCGTTAACTGCTGATTCATAATTTTTAGAAGCTGTTGTTGCAGTGTTAACGATAGTGTTAATTTGTTTTTTCATTGCTACTTGGTTTGCAGATAGAGTATTTGCTCTTTGAGTTTGTTGAGGTGTTTTAGTTTGTGTAGTTGGAGTGTTTACGTTGATAGTAAAACCGCCGTAGCTTTTTGAAGCAGTTGCTGCAAAGGCTGTGCTAGAAACTAATAGCGCAGATACGCATAAAGTTGTGATAATTTGTTTTTTCATTTAAATTTCTCCTTATTTCAATATTTATAATATATCCTAAGTTTTAAAATAGTTCAATTATTGTGAATATATGTTAAAGGGGGGTAAATGTATTAATGTCATGCTGAACTTGTTTCAGCATCGCAAAGTCTTTCCTAAGAAACAATGCGACCCTGAAA
>CALBKW010000118.1 GCA_937895785.1 uncultured Candidatus Melainabacteria bacterium
TTGCACGTAATTGGTACAGAAAGACACGAATCAAGACGTATTGATAACCAATTAAGAGGTCGTGCAGCACGTCAAGGTGACCCTGGTTCAACAAGATTTTTCTTATCTTTAGAAGATAACTTAATGAGAATTTTCGGCGGTGAAAAAATTATTCAACTTATGAACGCTCTTAACGTTGAAGAAGATATGGCAATCGAAAACCCTATCATCACAAGACAAATTCAATCTGCACAAAAGAAAGTTGAAACTTATCACTTTGACATAAGAAAATCAGTTCTTGAATATGACGACGTTATGAATGTTCAAAGGGAAAAATTCTACGAACAAAGACGTAAAGTTCTTTCTGGTAAAAACTTGTCAGAAGATATTATTTATATGATTGAAAGAGAAATTGACAGACTTTTAAGCAGCTACATTTCTCCACACATGGCAGTTGAAGAGTACATTGATGAAGATTTAAACACATTAATCAAAGAACTTCACTCAATTGTTCCTCAACTTTCTTACATCACAGTAAACGATATCAAAAACTTGCAATATGCCGATATGTACGACAAAATTGTCGATTTAGCAAAACAAAAATATCGTGAACACGAACAAGAAATGGTTGACTTCTACAACGATGTAATTTCTCAATATGAAGAAAACCCAGAAAAACAAGAACCATTTGCAGACAATAATATTGCAAGAAATGTAGAACGCGATATTATGCTACAAGTTGTTGATAACAAATGGATTGACCATTTACACAACATTGATATCTTGCGTGACGGTATTGGTTTACGTGCATACGGTCAAAAAGATCCACTTATTGAGTACAAAAAAGAGGCTTATGACCTATTCAATAAAATGATGTATGAAATTCAAGGCGAAACAGTAAAACACTTGTTCAGAACAAAATTCGGGGTTCAAATTGTACACCAAGAACCTGTTGAAACAAGTCTTTCAAAAGCGGCAGAAGAATTTGATAGTTCTGAAGACAAGGAAGAAATCGAAGTTAAACCAATTCGCAAAGGTGAAAAAATCGGACGAAACGACCCTTGCCCTTGTGGAAGCGGTAAAAAATACAAAAATTGTTGTATGAATAAAACAGAAGCGTAATTTTTTAAGGCGGTGAAATTTTTAATTTCACCGCCTTTAGTCAGACATTGCCTGACCTACACATTGTTTTAATGTTATTTTTAAGATGATATTATTTCAATTCCACCAAATCATTTTCTATCAGTGTTTTAAAGTTTTCATCAATTGCGTTTAAGTCAACGATATCAACCTCATAGGGCAATGTAGAATCTGTAAATGTTATTAGCAATTTACCCAAAATATCGGCTGAAATCTTTTCATCATCACATTTTACCGCAATGTCAATGTCGGAATACTCTTTATTTGTCCCTTTTGCACGAGAACCAAAAATGTAAAACTTTCCATTAGGAATGTATTGTTTCAGTGTGTCTAAAATGAAGTCTATATGCCTTTTTTCTAGTCCGAACATTATGCAAGTTTCTCTTTTAATATATCCAACAAAAATTGAGCTTCTTGGGCAAAATCTTCAATAATTTCAACTACCTCAATTGCAATTTTTTCATCGTAAGTGTGAGAAGTTAAATTTCTTTTTTGTCTATAATTATCCCACGTTTCTAAATCAGAGCGTAACAAGCCCATTTTGTTTGCTTGTCTAATCATTTCGTTGAAGGTCATTCCGTCAAGATTATCAAACACAAAAGCTCCATTTGCAAAATAACGTTTTATCATTTTTAATGCCAAAGAGTAGGTATATTCAAAACGTTGAATCATTGAATCTCTTGTAATCAAGTTTGTTTTGTCTTCATTATAAACCTTGATTACTTCAAATAAACTTGCTAATGCTTTTTCAAATGCGCTTAAATCAATAGTTGTCATATTTTTAACCTGCTTTTCTTAGTTCGACTTCAATAAGTTTCACAAATTCGCTTACAAGTGTTGAGTTCCATTTTTTGTTTGCATCTGCCTTAATTACGTCAAGCGCTTCATAAGGTGAAAGAGCTTTTCTATAAATTCTTGGCTCTGTCAATGCGAAGTATGCATCAATAATCAAGATAATTTGAGATGATAATGGAATATCGTTTCCTGCCAATTTGTTTGGATAGCCAGAACCGTCCCAATTTTCGTGGTGTTTTTCAATAATTGGGATAATATCTTTTACGTTTGAAATTGGTTCTAACAAGTCGTGAGCAGCCAAACGAGGGTGATTTTCAATATAAGCACGTTCCTCATCTGTCAATGGACCGTCTTTTTGCAAAATTTCTTGAGGCAACATTAAGTTACCTACGTCATACAACAACATAGCAACACGAAGTTTATCGGCATCATCTTTTTCAAGCTCAAAACGTCTTGCAAGTGTAGTTGCCATAACAACTTTAGATTTTGATGAACCTAGTGTATGCAGTGGGTTATAAGTTGTTGCAAGTGTGTCTGCAACTGAATATAAAGTATCTTTTGGATTTGAATTTTGTTCGATTGCCATTTGTAATTTTTTAGTCAAATCATGTTTAACTTCGTCTGAAACATTAATTCTGCCTGTTGCAAGAATATCATTAAACGCATTAAGTGCAACCTCTTGCCATGAAACTTCTGAAATCGGAGTTGCAAGCGTAACTTGGTTTCTGCCGTTACGTTTTGAGTGATACATTGCTTGGTCAGCAAGCTCCATCAATTCTTCGACATTATTTGCGTGTTCTAAGAAGGTCGCAACCCCCAAACTTGCGGTAATTGTGCCGACTGTTTCAATTGGAGTTGCTTCAATCGCTTTTCTGATACGTTCTGCGGCAATCATTGCACCTTTAGAATCAATACCAGGAAGAAGAACATCAAATTCTTCACCACCAATACGAGCTGGAACGTCGATAGAACGGGCGTTTTGTTTTAATACACTTGCAATTTGTTTAATCGCTAAGTCGCCGTAAACGTGACCATACTTATCGTTGATTTGTTTCAAGTGGTCTAAGTCAATACCGATAATTGAGAACGGCTGTTTTTGACGGTTAGCACGAGTAAATTCTTTTTCGATAGAATCTTCAAAATAACGACGGTTATACAATGTTGTCAATGGGTCTGTAACCGCTTGTTCTCTAACCATTTGAAATAAGTCTGCAATTGTGATTGCAAGTTCAATTTGTTGAGCAAAAATGTTTAAGAAATCTAATTCAGCCTCAGTTGCCTCAAGTCGTTGAGATAAAACGATTAGGATACCAAAATGGTTCATTTTTGAAAGAGGTACTAACATAAATGAGCGACAAGCTGTTTCGCTAAGTAATTCTTCAACCTTGTCTTCTGGTAAATCTGGAGCAATAGAATTTAAACCTGCTCTTAAATCTGTACTTTGTAAAATTTCTTTGTTTCTTAAAACTGCCTTGATAATAGAGGCTTGTTCAAAATTCATACGTTGAGTGTTTATTGGAGTTTCAAGGTGTTTGTTAATTTCGTCAAAAAGGTTTCCATTTGAACTTGCCATAACTGTGAAATATTCACCGTTTTCGTCATTACGACGTTGCAAAATGCAAGAATGCAAGTAACCCAATTCGCCTTGAAGGTTGTTTACTGTTGTATCAAGGATACTTGAAAGAGGTTTTGAAGAGTTCATCATTTCCCAAATATGTTGCAATGTCAACATACGGCGGTTTGCTTCGTTCAACTCGTTTGTACGTTCTTCAATCTCTTGTTCAAGTTGTGCGTTACGTTCATAAATTTCTAAAAAATCTTTTTTACCGCTGTACAAGTGGTTTTCGATTTCGCTAACTTGATTTGTAAATTCTTTAAATTTGTCAAATATACCCATAGATTGCCCTCGATATTGTTTCTAAATTATACAACATTTATTCAAATCCGTAAAATATTTAGTTAAGTTTGTTTAAATTTTTATGACTTTTTAAAATTTATCATTAAATAAGTCATACAGAAATATGAAATTTCAATAAGAGTGTTCATTAAAACGATGTCTATATTGTAAAATGTAATTGGAGCGAGGATATATAAATTGTTTGAATCATTAAGAGTTGGACCACAACTTACACCTAAAAATAATCAAATAATTAAGCGCAATGAAGAGGATGAGGCTAAAAAGAAAGCCAATGAAGCTGAAGGCGAAGCAAAACAAGGTTCACACCTTGCTCAAAGCCGTGGCCTAAAATACGTTGAAGATTTACAAAACGGTAAACACCCTCAAAATCCTAATGTTGGTGGCAATAACTATGCCTACAACAATCAAGTTCAAAATGCGCAAATGGCTCGCCCAATGGCAAGACCAATGCAACGACCTATGAATAATCAAATGGGCGTTGGTATGAATCGTCCAATGAGCGCTGGTCAAATGGCTGGCGCAAGACCTATGGGTGGTGTTCAGCAACCTGTTCAAACTCAAGGTGCTCAAGCTCCTCAAGGTGTTTCAGGCTCATCTAAAATGATTAGCCCTAAAATTAACATTGCTCAAGTAATCGGCGATTTTAAAAATACAGCTAAAGCTATCGGAACTCCAGAAGATATCTACGAAGAAGTTGATACTTACTTAGGCTTAGTCGAAAAAACTACTAAAAAAGATACTCCAAACGTTAAAGCAGTTCAATCTAACTTGCGTAATGCGGCAGGACTTTTAGACAAATATATTTCTGATACACTAAACAAAGATTCAAAAGTAGTTGAAAACTGGGTTGAAGCAATCTTCTTGCAACAAGTTGATTACAAATATAACACAGAAGACGTTAACGAAGCCTTCTTGGTTAAAATGCCTGAAGATAACAAAAAAGCAGAAGGTGCAGAACAAGCTCAATCACAACAAGTACAAAATGCTGAACCTCAAAAACCTAAAATGGATAGTGAATTAAAACAACTATTCAAAGATGGTAAATCAGCATCAAAAGCTAAAGACAGTGTTACAGCTTTATCAACTTTCCAAAGAGCAATTAATCGCTCAATTGAGCTTGGTGACACAGAATCTCAAGCAAAAATTACATTTGAAGTGGCTCAAGTTTATGACCACGATGATGATTTGCCAAGAGCTTTAGAAAATTACAACAAAGCTATCGAAACAACAACTGATAACAACGTAAAAGTTAAAGCACACTACTCAATGGCTCAAATTTACGACGATGTAAAACAATTTAAACCTGCAATTGAACATTATATGGCGGCAATTTCTTTTGCTGGTGAAACAGATAACTTTAAAGCACAAACTCAATCTTTGACAAAAATCGGAAATATGTATTCTGATAAATACGACAAAGAAGCGTTTAATGTTTACGAAGATGCAAAAATGGTTGCAGATGAAAGCAAAGATGCGTCAGTTAAAGGTTATGTTTCAAGTTCAATCGCCAATGCTTATAACAAATTTAACAGACCTGAAAAGGCTATGCGTTATTATTCCGATGCGGTTAAAAACTACAAACAAGCTGGTTCTGATGAAAAAGTAGCGATAAATTATAAAAAAGCAGGCGAATTAATGCAAGATTACCAAAGAATGGACAAGGGTAAAAACTTAATTCAAAAAGCTATTTTATACGCTAAAAAAGCCAATAATGAAAATCTTGTAAAAGAATTAGAAAAAGATTTACAAGTTGCATAAATTTAAAAGGTGTTTTAAACACGCAGAAAAACAAACTCTCACATTCTCTGAGAGTTTGTTTTTAACTTTATAAATCTTGAGCTTAGAAATTAGCCACGTAATTTTAGTTTTTTAACTAAAGCTCTGTAGCCATCTAAGTTGATATCTTTTAAGTATGCTAATAATCTTTTTCTTTTACCTACCATCATTAACAAACCACGTTTTGTAGAGAAATCTTTTTTGTTCAATTTCATGTGTTCTGTCAAATCAGTGATTTTTTTGCTTAGCATAGCGATTTGAACTTCTGCTGAGCCTGTATCTTTTTCATTAGCACCGAATTTTTTAACAATTTCTTTTTTGTTTTCTAAGTTAATTGACATATTCCGACTTTCCTTTATTTCTAAAAAATCTGTTTCTTAAGTCTATGATAGTATGTCAAGAAAAAAAATCAACACCTAATTTTACGCATGTAACAAAATTTGAAGATTAAGCTAAGTCAAGAATGTTAATTCTGCTTGCTTTGTTTGCGTTGCCAGCGTGGAATAAGTATAAATCTAATTGTAAATCTTTTTTGCTTCTGTTTGTTGTAAATTCTTTTTTTGCTAATTTGTATTCTTTTTCTTGTTCTTCGTATTTAACATCAGTTTTGTCTAAACTGTTGAATTTAGAACGTTCCATTAAAAATACAGATGCAGCTTTGTTGTATGCTTTTAATTGTTCTTTATATTTTGCTTCGTAAATGCTTGCTTTTTCATTTAATTCAGAGCGTCTAGCTTCTTGTTCTTTTTTCATCTCAGCAATTTTAGCTTCGCCAGCATTTTCTTTTTTGCTGAATGGATTTGAAGCGTATGATGAAAATTCTAAAGCCATTTTAATAATCCTCTTTACTCTCTGTATATATATAAAGTATTTTTGTGTTTAAAAATTGCCTATTTAGTATTGACACGGGATTGAACTGTTTTAGGATTTAATATTATTGTTATTTTGAACTTGTTTCAGAATCTCATGTTGCAGAGACTCTAAAATAAATTCATGGTGACATAAGCTGTAAATTTTATTCATGTTAAAATAGGTGTATGATTAATCGTTATTGTTTAGACAAAATGAAACAAATTTGGGAAATGCAATCCAAATTTGAATACTATTTGAAGGTGGAGCTTGCAGTGTGTGAAGCATACGCGCAAATGGGCGAAATTCCACTTGATGCGTTAGAGCAAATTAAGCGCGATGCAAAATTTGACTTGAAACGTATCGACGAAATTGAAGCGGAAGTTCATCACGATGTAATAGCGTTTTTAACCTGCGTGAATGAAAGTTTAGGCGAAAATGCAAAGTATATGCATAAAGGTTTGACTAGCTCTGACGTTATTGATACAGCTTATGCACTTCAAATTAAAGATGCTTCACAAATTATTTCAGATGATTTAGTAAAAGTCATTGTAACCTTAAAAGCTATGGCTAAAAAATACAAAGACACTGTTTGTATAGGACGTTCTCACGGTATTCATGCTGAGGTTACAACTTTTGGAATAAAACTTTTGAACTGGGTAGATTCTTTTGAAAGAGCTTACAAAAACTTTTTAATTGCAACAGAAGATATTACCATGGGACAAATTTCAGGACCTGTTGGAACGTACAGCAATGTTCCAATGGAGGTTGAAACTCTAACTTGCGAAAATTTGGGTTTGAAATCTGCAAGAATTTCTACTCAAGTAATTTCAAGAGATGTGTATGCAAGATATATGAACGAATTGGCTATGATTGCAACAATTGTAGAACAATTTGCAACAGAGATTAGAAATTTACAAAGAACTGAAATTTTTGAGGTACAAGAAGGTTTTTCTTCTCATCAAAAAGGTTCTTCTGCAATGCCTCACAAGCGAAATCCAGTTTTGTGTGAAAACTTGTGCGGACTTGCAAGAGTTGTTAGAGGCAATGCAACGACTGAAATGCAAAATGTTGTTTTGTGGCACGAAAGAGATATTTCGCATAGTTCTGCAGAACGCATAATTTTCCCTGACAGTACGATTTTGGTAGATTTTATCTTAAATCGATTCAATTCTGTTTTAGAGAATTTAGTTGTTTATGAAAAAAATATGGAACGAAATACAAAGCTTTATGGTGGCGTAGTTTTTTCGCAAAAAGTTATGCTAAAACTTACCGAAAAAGGCTTGTCCCGTGAAGAAGCTTATGAGATTGTTCAACAAAATGCTCTTAAAGCAATAGACAATAACGGAGATTTTGAACAAAATCTTCTAATTGATGAAAGAGTTACTTCAAAATTATCACCGACAGAAATTGCGGAATGTTTTGATGTTTCAGCATATTTAAAAAATGTAGATGCAATATTTGCAAAATTTTAAATATGTACTAAAATGATATAAATACACGTGTTAAATATAGGTACAAATATAAATGGATAAATTGAATATTCCAGAACCAGTGAAGGTTTTTTTATCATCATCAAAGTTTATTAACAGCACATTTTTTATTGTGTTCTGTGTTTTGATGACATTAATTATCTCGTTCCAAAACTTTTTGTTCCAACAAATTGTAGAAAATGGAATCAGTAAAAAAGATATTATTGCACAAAAGACCATTACTGTTGAGGATACAAGACGTACAGAACAACGCAGAAAAGAAGTTGCTCAAAAAGTTGATCCTATTCTAACTGTTACAGAAGATGATTTTATCAAAAATAACTTGTCATCTTTGCAAAATTCAATTGTAAAAATTAGACAAAAGGATAAAGATGCAAACGTAAAACGTGAAGAAATGTCGTTATTGTTTGATAATGAAGATGGAAACAAATCTAACGTTGTGTTTTATCTTTTAAAAATTCCAGATGAAAATTTAAAAATATTATTTGACAAGTCGAACATTACATTAATGAATGTTTTAAGCGCAGGTATTTCAGAAAAAGATGTGGAAAGACATGTCCTTAAAAACTTAATCAGACACCACTTGCCTTCTGAAACATCAAGATATCAAGGTACAATGATTACTTCACTTTTAGAACAAGTAATTGTTCCAAACCTTGTAGTTGACGAATTTGCAACAGAAATTGCGAGAAAAAATGCCCAAAATGCGGTTAAACCTTACGAAGTTACCTTTGAAAAAGGTGACAAAATCTTATTTGAAGGTGAACCAGTTACAAAATTAAAAAGAGATGCTCTAAGAGTTGCTGGTTACAACTTGGTTGAATTAAATTGGCAAGGTTTGTTAGGAATATTCTTAGTTACAGTCTTTTCAACCTTGATATTCGTATTTTACAAAAGCCAATTCAAAAAGAATTTATCAATCAATCAGTTAATGGTTGTTGCAATACTATCTTTAATTTTGGCATTTATTACAGTTGCATTGCCAACAGGCTTCTCGCCTTATATTCTGCCATTCCCTGCGTTTATTATAATTGTTTCAATTTTCACAACCCCAAGTGTTGCGTTTATTGCATCAGCCTTATTGTTATCTATTATAACTTTGGGTATGCACTATGATATTCAATTTATGACTTCGTTCACTTTGTTGAACTTGGTAGCTTCAATTTTTATGTTGAATATCAACTTTACAAGACGATTTGACCTAATAAAAGCCGGTATTTATATTGCTTGTACAGGTGTTTTATTTGTTTCAAGTATTTATATGCTTGAAAAATTCTTGATTGATATTGAAAATGTTTTAATCGTTAGAGATGCAAGTTTTGTATTCTTAAACGGTATTTTAAGCAGTATGGTTGCATTAGGTTTCTTACCTGTTTTAGAAAGTCTTTTCAAAATTGTAACTCCTTATGGCTTGGCTGAACTTGCAGACCATAACCAACCAATTTTGAAACGTTTACAAATGGAAGCTCCAGGAACTTATCACCACAGTTTAATGGTTGCAAACTTGTGTGAAGCTGCAGCAGAAGCAATTGGTGCAAATCCTATTTTGGCAAAAGTTGGAGCTTATTACCATGATATCGGTAAATTAAAAAGACCGTTATTCTTCGTTGAAAACCAATCTCAATTCGGAATAGAAAATCCACATAAAAAATTAAACTCAAGATTGAGCAAAATGGTAGTTACCGCTCATACAAAAGACGGTGTTGATATTGCAAAAGAATACCACTTGCCACCAATCATTAATGATTTTATTCTGCAACACCACGGTGATAGTTTAGCAAGCTATTTCTACAACCAAGCTATTAAAGAAGAAGGTGCTGAAAACGTAAAAGAAGAACAATTCCGTTATTCAGGTCCAAAACCTCAAACTAAAGAGGCTGCAATTCTTATGATTGCCGATGCTGTTGAGGCTGCTGTAAGAGCTATGAAGGCTAGCACTACAGAAGAAATTGAAGCCATTATTGATAAAATTATTGATGAACGTGTTAACGATAATCAACTTTCAGAATGTCCGTTGACATTGGCTGATTTAAAGACTATTTCAACAACCTTCACAAGAATTTTGAGAGGTAATCAACACGATAGAATTAAATATCATGAAGATATTGTTGATGAATTAGACAAATCACAAGTAATTTTGCCATCTCATATTCATATAATGGATAAAGAAATGGAAGAAAAAGTTAAAAAATTAGAGCAAGGTAACAATGAAAAAACCGACAATTAATATTTTTAGCGAAAATATATACGAAGGTTGGCAAGTTAATGAGGCAAAGCTAATCGAAATCGGACGTAAAATCTTAGAATATTATATGCTAAGAGCAGATATTTACGACCATAGCTGTTTAAAACCTCATATTTATGACACAATTTCTTTCGATATTTTATATTGTGACGGTGCAAAAACTCACGAAATAAATAGAGAATATCGTGATAAGGATTACGTTGCGGACATCATTACTTTTGCTATTTTTGCAGATACTCCTGTTGAAGAGCGGATTGTTTTTGATGGTGAAATTAACCTAGGTGAAATAATTTTAGCTTTGGATAAAATTACACAAAGCGCTCAAGAAAAAGGAGTTACAAAAGAAGAAGAACTATGTTTCTTGTTAGCCCACGGAATTATGCACTTGTTGGGTTTTGACCACCAAACAGAAGATGATTATAATTTTGTAGTAGAAGCGCAAAAAATGGCTTTGAATAAAATAAAGGATAAAAATGTCTAAGTTTAAATCTCAAGGTTATTTGAATACATTTAAAAATGCTGGACGAGGAGTTAGGCTTTCACTGAAAAGTGAAAAAAATATTCGTCTACACTGTATTTCGGCGTTTTTAGTAATTTTATTCGCTCTACTTTTAAAAATGAGTGTGACTAAAATCTGTATTTTAATTATCGCAATTTCAAATGTTATGGTTGCTGAGTTTATTAATACAGGCTTGGAATTTGGGTTAGATGCAGTGTTTAAAAATAGATATTCAAAACTTGTAGGCATGGCAAAAGATATTGCCGCTGGAGCTGTAATTGTAGCATCTATTTTCAGCGCAATAATTGGTGTTTTGTTATTTGGCTCTGAAATTCTAAAATATTTTTCTATTCAACCTTACTAGCGCCAGTTTTTTCAACGGTTAAAGTTCTGATATCACAGTGAACATTCAAATTATCCCAAATTTCTTTAACAGTTTGGTAAATTTTTTCGATATTATTTTTTTGTGAAATGATTACAATTGAAGGTCCAGCACCGCTGATTACAGTACCCAAAACATTTTCTTCATGTTTTAAAGCTTCTTTTATTTCTTTAAATCCAGGGATTAATTTTTCTCTATATGGTTGATGTAATCTATCTTCAAGAGCGCTTTTCATTAATTTTGCATCAATTGTATCAATTGCGTGTAAAAGCATTGCAAGTCTACGTGCATTAAATTTAGCATCTTCCATAGGAACTTTGTCAGGAAGAACAGAACGAGAAATGTTTGTTGCAAGCTCAAAGTCTGGAATGCAAACTGTAATGTGCCAATCTTCTGGCCAATCAAGTTTTCGATAAATTACAGAACCGTCATCTTCCATTGAAGACATAACAAGTCCACCCAAAATTGCTGGTACAACATTATCTGGGTGACCTTCTGCCTCTGTTGCGATTGATAAAAGAGCTGCTTCATCTGCTGGATTGCCTAATAAATCGTTAGCTGCCATTAAACCGCCTACGATTACAGATGCAGAACTGCCTAACCCTTTTGCAATTGGAATACTTGATTTAATGTTAATTTTAATCTCGTTAGGGTCTTGTCCTACAAGGTTATAAAGCATTTCTACTGCTTTATAAACAATATTGTCTTTGTCGTTTGGAATGTTATCTAATTCTTCAATTAATTCAGCATTTTCAAAGTCTTTCATAACGTTAACTTCAATGCCTGTGCTTGGCATTACTGTTTCTTCAATAGTTATGATGTTATAAATTGGCAAAGCCAAACCAAGGCAATCAAATCCTGGTCCTAAATTTGCTGTTGTTGCTGGTACTTTGTAACTTACTTTCATAATTCCCTATTTTAACATTGCTACGTTAGTTCTACCGAATTTTGCAGACAGGTCATCAATGTGGTGAACGATATACACTGAAGGTTCTAAATCTTTGTTATTTAAGTCGATTATAGCGCCCCAGTCCGCTCTGCCGTGATGAGCTGCAATCATTCTTGCTACTTCCTTAAATCCTTTACTCATGCATAATGAGTACCCGAACTGAGAGTGGGTTAACCAATCTTTTTTAAATTCTTCATTATAATCAATCAAACCAGTTTCTGTGTCAACTGTGTACTCATAAATTTTACCAATATCGTGTAAGATACAAGCGGTGTAAACATCGTCTGAATTTAGTTTTTGGAATGATGTTTCAATAATTTTGTCTGCTAGGCGTAAACATTCAACAGTATGTACCAAAAGTCCACCAAGGAAATTGTGATGCATTAATTTTGCCGCAGGTGCATTCTTAAATTCTTGCTCGTGTGTAGCGAAAAATTCTTTTAAGAAAGTTCGCATTTCTTCATTTTTAACTTTTTCAAAATATGAAGTTAACTCTGTGTAGTATTCATTTGTTTGTTCTGGAGTTAAGCCTGTCATAGCTTCTTCAATTAATTCTAATGCTGAAACTAGGCAGTTATTATATTTTTCGTTAAATGTTGCAGAT
>CALBKW010000119.1 GCA_937895785.1 uncultured Candidatus Melainabacteria bacterium
TTTAATGGAAAACGGTGAAAATCGTTCAACTTATGGCGATGTAGCAAGTCATTACAACAATATCTTTAACACTTCGCAAGCAGCTAAAGATTACAGACATAACGTATACAATGAATTTTTAAGTACAATGTATCAATAAGTTTTTGGTAAGGGCGGAGCCTTCGGCTCCGCCCTTACTTTTTTATAATTAACTACTTGTCGAATATAAATATTTTTCTGATTTACTCATAATATTTTGAAAAAAGGAGCTTATTATGAGTATAAAAATGTTGATTTTTGATTATAAAGATGCAGAAAAAAAGTTTTTTAAAAGACATCAATTTCATGACTTTGATATTGAATTTTTTGAAAGTAGTTTAAATGAAACAACAGTTGGAAATTTACCGCAAGAAATAAAAGATACAGCAAGTGTTATCAGTGTTTTTATAACTTCTGAAATTACGCCAAAAATATTAGAGCAATTTCCAAACTTAATGATTATTTCAACTCGTTCAACGGGTTATGACCACATTGATATTGAAGCTTGCCAGTGTAAAAACATAAAAGTTTTGAATGTAGAAAATTATGGGGCATATTCTGTTGTTCAATATACGTTTGCACTAATGCTTGCACTTGTAAGGCGCTTAATTCCAGCTATAAACGACTCGCATGCGTTCAAATTTGATACAAACAATTACGTTGGGCGAGAGCTTAACACGCTTACGCTTGGTGTAATCGGTACTGGTGCAATCGGAGCTTCTGTCTGCAAAATTGCTCACGCCTTCGGAATGAGAATTTTAGCGTTCGATTATTTGCAACGTCCAGAATTAGTGAAAGATTTTCACGTTGATTATTGTGAAAAAGAAACTATCTATAAAGAAGCCGATATTATCACACTTCACGTACCATTAACAAAAGAAACACACTATCTTATAACAAAAAAAGAGTTGGCTTTAATGAAAAATACCGCTATAATCATTAATACAGCACGAGGAGAATTGATTGAAAGTGAAGATTTGTACAACGCACTTTTAAACAACAACATTGCAGGTGCGGGATTGGATGTAACAGAATGCGAAAAAATTAATCTCGGCTATGGCGATATTACAGAAAAATTGGAAAATTCTGACAAAGAATGTATTTCAAAGGTAATTATTACACGTCGTTTGAGCCAACTTAATAACGTGATAATTACGCCACATGTAGCTTACAACACACAAGATTCAATAAATAGAATTTTAAGTGTAACTTTCGACTCCATAAAAGACTGCTTACAAGGAGGACACGCCAATCAAGTAAATTAGCGTGTCCTTCTCTTTAACTACTTTTAACGTACCGACCTAATGTCGTCGAATTAAACTTCAACGAATAATCTTTGTCCAACGATGTTTGGTTTACCGTTATAATATCCTGCAAAATAACCACCTTTTACAGGTCTGTTTTTTGCATAATTATTCATATCAACTGTCTTTGTAACAAATGGATTTGGGTTGAATGGATTTGAATCAACTGGTTTTACAGCAGGAGTTGTAGTTGCTGGAAGTTGTTGACGTACTGCTGGTGATGCTAAAAAGTTATTAAATAATGTAATGATGTTGTTTGTGTTTGCCATAATGTAGACCTCGCTCGCTCTTAAAAAATTTCTCTCTCTCGTGTTGTTTTATTTAATGAGAAATTTTAGAAAGTCATATTTTTTGTCGAAATTCTATAAGAAAAATTAATATATCTTAACAAATCTCCTACTTTTTATGTAGTATAATGGATTTATGGAAAAAATAAATCGTAAAAATGTATTAATTATTGGAAGTTGTGCAAAAGAATATGCTTTAGCAAAAAAATTATCTGAACTTGATTGCGTGGAAAATATCTACGTTGCAAGCGGTAATGATGCAATGAAAGAATTTTGCACATGTGTTGATATAAGAGAAGACGAAGATGTTAAATTGTTAGAATTTGCGATGGAAAATTCCATAGATTTAACCGTTGTTTCAAGCGAAAAAGCGATAAAGGCTGATATTGCAGGATTTTTTGAAAGCAACGGACAACAAGTTTTTGGTCCAAGCGCAAAAGCCGCTGAAATTTGCACAAGCAAATCTTTTGGCAAAAAATTCATGTATAAATTAAGAATACCAACTGCAAAATTTGGTATTTTTGAAAAACAACCTCTTGCGCATGATTACGCAAGAAACGCTCAAATGCCCATCGTTGTAAAAACTGATGCTCACAGAGATGTAAACGGAATGCTGATTTGCAGTTCTTATTCTATAGCAAAATCTTTTATAGAAGAATCCTTCTTACGCGGTGAACAACGTATTATTATTGAGGATTACATCTACGGACACGAGTTTTCATTTTACGTAGTTACTGACGGTTACAACGCGCTACCACTTTCAACCGTCGCGAATTACAAATTTGCACTAGACGGCGACGGAGGACTTTTAACCTCTGGTATGGGCTGTTATGCGCCAGACTACAAAGTTTCTGATGAAATTGAACACTATATAATGAATGAATTTATATTCCCGACTTTAGATAATTTGGCACAAAACGGAAAACCATACATCGGAATTTTAGGCTTAGATGCAGTTTTGACACCAGACAATAATGTTGTGGCACTAGAATTTAATTCATCTCTACAAGAACACGATTGTCAGGGTGTTTTGTCATTAATGAATGAAAATTTATACTACCTAATGCAAGCTTGCTCTATGGGCTCATTTGCAGATGACTACCAAAGAATTGATATGAGCGATGAAGTTGCAGTTTCTGCAGTTCTTTCATCTGGAAGAAAAAGCGGTTCTGTAATCACTGGACTTGAAGATTTGGACGAAGATACAAAAGTTGCACACTTTAACACAATTAAAAATAAATATCTTGAATATGAAACTGTAGGTGACAGAACTCTTTTAGTTACACGTAATGCCAAAACAATAAATCACGCAACGGAAAGTCTTTACGAAGAACTTGATTTAATAAAATACGACGGCAAAAAACACAGAAAAGATTTATGCCTAATGCGTGAATATAATTAATAAAATATCGCAAAACTGTATAACGAATATAAATAAAGCGCCGTGGTGAGTGCCACGGCGCTTTATTTATCATTAATTACTCATAAAGTGGAATAATTTGTTCAATACCAGCTTTTGCTGTATTAAAAATTTCCATTAATTGGTTTTGGTCATAAGGGTCGCCTTCTGCAGTTGTTTGAAACTCAATAATTTTTCCTGATTTTGTCATTACAACATTTGAATCGACTTGAGCGTGAGAATCTTCTTCGTAGCACAAATCTAAGCGAACTTCTCCGTCTACGATACCAACTGAAATTGCGCCAATTTCATCTTTAATTGGATTTTCTTTCAATGCTCCTTGTTCCATTAATTTTTCAACTGCGATTTTTAAAGCAACAAAACCACCACAAATACTTGCAGTTCTTGTTCCACCATCTGCTTGAATTACATCGGCATCAATTGTAATTGTCATTTTTGGCATTTTTTCCATATCAACACAAGCTCTAAGACTTCTACCAATAAGTCTTTGAATTTCTTGAGTTCTGCCTGAAATTTTGTTTCGTTCTCTTTCACAACGAGTTGAAGTTGATGAAGGCAAAAGAGAATATTCTGCAGTAACCCAACCTTGAGTTGACTCTTTATCCATCCATTTTGGTTGTTTCATTTCAACTGAAGCCGTTGTTATAACCTTTGTATCACCAAATTCTACCAAAACTGAACCCAGTGCATTTTTAGTAAAATCTCTTATAAATTTTACAGGTCTTAATTCGTTATTTTGTCTTCCATCTTTTCTCATTTTCTTATTCGCCTTTCCTTTTCAAATTCATATTCCCAAGTGTAAGTTTGTCCGCAGTATTTGCAAACCGCATGTTCATTCATAAAATCAAGTGAAGGAACAAAAGAATATCCATCAACACTTATTTCAATTTGATTTCTATTGTTATAGTGTTGAGAGAAATTTCTATCACCACCGTAATTTGGTGCAAACATTAATTCAAATTTATCAACACTTTTGCAATAACGACATCTAAACATTTTCTTTTTTATCAGCCTTCTTTTTCTTTTTAGAATTAGCTTTAATCATAGCGGTATTAAGCTTTTTATACCATAACGTCCAAGCAATCGAACGGATTGGCAATGTATAGCAGATTACAAGAGTTGAAATAACCGTGCCAACAATCATTTTTGTAATCATTAGTGAAGTAATTACAAAAGGAACTCCTAACGTTGTAAGCGTTGTATTCCAAGTATTTATTGTGTCTGTAAGCATTGGATCAATTAACATTGTTAATAATGCCATAACCTGAATTGCGGTTAAAATCAATTCAAAAACTTTGGGGATTAGCCAATATGTTAAAACTCCTACCAATGCCAATAAGCCTAAAGTACCCCAGAAATCTGATTTTACTAACGCCCAACTACGTTTAAAACATTCTGTTGGAGTTGCTAATTTCTCAAAAGTGAAAACTTGGAAAATTAAAACTAAGAAAACAAAAATCAATGCGCCAAAGCCCCACATTGGCGGAAGCATTGCTATTGAAGTAAATACACCAAACAGCAACCATAATCCGATAAAATCAGGAAGTCTTTTTAGTGCAACTTGTTTGTGAGCATTTATATCATAAATTTTTCCTGATTTTACTGTATTTTCAGCCATTGAAGAAATTGCAACATAGGCTACCAAATATTCCCAAAAAGCTTTGATAAAAATTATTAGCCCTGGTATTGTCAAAATTAGAGTTAGTGGCAAAATCATTGATTGGTCTACACCTGAAGTTGTTGCATTAAAAGCAAATCCTAAAGACAACCCAAAGGCTAGAATTATTCCCGCAAATTGCCCTAAAACAGGAAATGTCATATATTTCATAAATGTAGGCAAGTGCTGTAAATATATGCCCAGCGCTTCTGTAAATGTACCAAACACAGTCTTATTTTCGTTTGCCATAGTTATCCTCGTAAATTTATTGTATAATTATTTTATTATAAATACGGGAAATATGAAAATGGATTATAAAGAATTAATTAAGTCATTCACTAAGGAAAACTTTTTAAATAACGTTAATTTACACATTCACACAAAATTTTCAGATGGAGATTTAAGTGTGGAGGAACTTCTAAAACAAGCAAAAGACAAAGGTTTTGAACATATTGCAGTAACTGATCACAACACAGTAAACGCATATTTAGAAACTGACTTATTAAACGAAAACTTTGTAATCACAGGCGTTGAGTTTGATTGCTGGTACAGAGGAATTTTCTTTCACCTTTTAGGATATGGAATTGACGTTCATAGTGAAGAATTGACCCCATTTTTAGCAAAAGATAAAAAAGAAACAGAAGCCGATTGGGTTAGAATTTTTGCACGACGTGACGTGAAAAAACTTATTCAAGCTATCCATAACGCTGGCGGTATCGCCGTTTTAGCCCACCCTGCTTGTTGCTGGTGTTTTAGCATGGATAATTTTGTCAAAACACTTAAAGACATTGGGCTTGACGGGTTAGAGGTTTATTATCCTTACGATAGACACCGAGGAATTATCAAATTTCACTCTCGACATATTATGGAAAAAATTGCAGACAAATACAGTTTAATTAAAACTGGCGGAACTGATTGCCATCACGACCTTACACCACTTAGTCAATTATAATTTCTTGTTCATTTTTGTAAGTCACATAACCCAAGTTTGCGGCAGGCGGTTTACGCAAATATTTTCTTCGTGTATAAATTATGCCTATTTTGCTTGAATTTGCACCTTGTGAATTATTTTTTGCCAATTTTGCACACTCAAAAATCAACTCCTCGTTAGGTTCTTCTCCATTTGGAAGTTTTAGCAAAACATGAGAACCCGCACAATTGTGGGAATGAAACCACATGTCATTATCTTTTGCAAGTTTTGAAATTATAAAATCATTTTGCTTATTATTTTTGCCAACATAAACTGTAAAACCTCGAATTTCGTGAGTTTCAATATTACTTACCTGAGTTTTTTTAGGCACATCTTCTGTCAAAACTTCTTCTTTAATTTCATTAAGAATTTCGTTATTATCCGCAACCTCAATAGTATAAAGTGTTTGAGTACAATATCCAATTTCATCTTCAAGTTCTTGTCTTAATTCTTGTAATTTTTCTAATGAACGTTTTGACTTGTTATAAAGCTTGAAATATCTATTTGCATTATCTTTTAGCGTTTTTGTTTCGTCTAAATCAATCGTAATTTCTTGATTTGTTTCCCAATCAGTCAAAGTGCAAGTTTTTGAATATTCTTTTAAATTGTACAAATTTGCCATAATCAAGTCACCGTATTTTCGGTATTTTTCGGCATTTTTTTCTTTTTGTAATTGACGATTAATTTTATCAAGCGAATTTTTTGCCTTTTTTAATCTGTGCTGAATATTTGTTGACAATTTTGTTTTCAAATTTGCCAAAATTTCTTTATTTTGGTGATATGCAAAATAGTTGTCAATCATCGAATTTACAGACTCTTGTGGAGTTCCTGACAAAATTTTACTAAACAATGAATATTTTGAATAATCTTCACTGATTACTGGTGAAAGGTGTTTCAATTCAAGAAAATCTTTTATTGTTTCTAAATCTTGTCCTTCGCACATTTTAGCAAAAGGCTTTGAAAATCCATAAAAATCATCGGCAAGCAAATCAAAATTAATTTGTCCGAAATAGCTTAAAAAATCGCGCTTATTTTGTTTTGGAGGGTAGATATATGGAACATTTCCACGCATTTCCCTATCACGACTCTTTTCAGCCCCAACATTATGCGCACAGCCCAAAATCATATTCGTATCAGTTGAATACAAAACAATATTTGAGTGCTTACCCATAAGCTCAAAAGCCAAGCATAACTGTATTTTTTCTGATAATTCATTATATGCTTCGATATAAATTTCTAAAATTCTTTCATAGAAAGGTTGTTCAACTCTGCAAATTTTGGCACTTTCGATATATTTTCTTAAAAGCATGCAAAACATTGGCGGTTGTTTTGGAATCTCCAAGTACCTTTTTGCCTCGTTATCTTTACTCATAAAACAAACGTGATGCAAGTTTGGCGTGATATTTGCATAAAATTTTCGAGTTTCACCATTATTTCCAAGCGTAAAAATAAACTCTCTACGTGTCGGTTGTTGAACTTTTTGGATTCTCGCTCCTGTAAAAAAATCGGCATTTTCTTCAACAAAAGCCTTCAAGGTTAAATTATCAAAATACATCATAATTTTAACCTCTAAGTTTTTCAGCACCCTTCAAATATACAAATTCAGGTTCGAAATTTTCACCACAATTTATAACAATCATCGCACGCAAACACATTGGCAATGAGTTTGGAACATTTAGTTCGTGATGACACATCATTGCGACTTTTTTCCAACCGAAATCTAAACGAGCAAATTTTGCAGGAAATGCTGCATTCAAATCATTTGTCAATGTAAAGAATGCGTGTGAAATATTAGCTTCTTCAATATTATTTTTTTCTACAATTTCAGTCAAAAGCTCTAAAGTAGCTTCTTTAATGGCTTCTTCTGTATTAGCATCAACTGTTATTGCACCTCTAATTCCTTTTGAAATCATTTCTTTTTAACTCCATTATACCAATCTCTTGCTGGCATTTCACCCTTACCTTCAGGTTTAACACGAATCAACAAAAGACTTCCCGCACCACAAGCTACTTCAACACCTTCTTTTGTAGCATTTATAAATTCACCTGCTGTACCCTTACCTGCTTTTACACGAGTTTCAAGGACTTTTATAATTTTGTCATTAAACATAAAATAAGCACTTGGGCATTGATAAATACCTCTTACAAGATTGTGTATCTCTTGTGCGGATTTATTCCAATCAATTTTACATTCTTCTTTTGTAAGTTTATTTGCCATGCAAACACCATCTTCGCATTGTTTCTCAGGGGTTATTGTTTTATTAACTAATCCAATTAATGTTCTTTCAAGCATTTCTGGTGATTTTTCGCTTACTATATCAAACAATTGAACACAATTTAAAGTATCTGTAATCTCGATTGGTTCACGCATACAAACATCCCCACAATCTAAACCTAGCTCGGTAATCATTGTGCAAATACCCGTTTCTTTATCACCGTTGATAATAGCACGTTGTAATGGGTTTGCACCTCTATACCGTGGTAATAATGAAGCATGCAAATTGATTGTTTCGTATTTTGGAATATCCAAAACTTCTTGTGACAAAATTTGACCAAAAGCAAAAGTTACAAAGAAATCAGGTTCAAGTTTTTTCAATTCTTCTTGAATTTCAGGTTCTTTCCTTATTGATTTTGGTTGAAATACAGGTAAATTATGCTCTAATGCACATTGTTTGATAGGTGACATAGTTAGTTTATGTCCACGACCTGCAGGTTTATCAGGTTGAGTTACAACCGCCATAACCTCAATTTTGTCAGAGTTTATTAAATATTCCAATGATTTTAAGGCAATTTTTGGAGTGCCGAAAAATACAACTTTAATCTTATTTGTCATCTTCATCTTGTTCTTCTGTTTCTTCTGTTGTGTCAATTTGTTCTAACAATTCTTCAATTTTTGCTTGTAATTCAGGTTCATCAAGCATTTTATCGAGTTGTAAGTCAGGTAAATTGTGCTCTTTTAAAGTTTCTTCCGCATCAAAACGATTCAAAGCATGGTCAACAAAAAGAATACCGTCTAAGTGATCGTTTTCGTGTTGAATACAACGGGCTAAAAGAGAACCGTCATGAGCTTCTAAAACAAATGAGCGACCTTTTCTATCCATAGCTTTTATCATTACATCACTATAACGACGAACTTCTGTATAAGCTTCTGGAAAGCTCAAACAACCTTCATTACTAATAGTTGCACCTGATTTTTTAATAATTTTAGGATTAATAAACACCATTGGGTTCAAAGGTTGGTCGCCTGTTGAAACGTCAACTACAAAAACTCTATAATTTTCACCAATTTGAGGAGCAGCCAAACCTACACCGTTTTCAGCATACATTGTATCTAATAAATCAGTAACCAAATCTTGAATTTTTTTAGAAACTTTATGTACTTCTTTAGCTTTTTCTCTTAAAAATGGGTCACCAAACTTTAAAACTTTTCTAATTGACATGTTAAAACCTCTATAATTTTACTCTTTTCTTAATTATATCACACATAAAATTAATTACAAAACACCGTATTTATTGGTTTTTAGGAATTAAAATTAAGTTTTGTAACAAAAATCCACATGTCTGAAATCCGACCTTTCAAAAATACTTTATATAAGTACGAGAGATATTTAAAGAGTTATTTAAGAAGAAGAAAGTTTTATACAAAACACACACACTACACACTAACCTACCACACACTAACCTTCTACACGAGGAATTACAAAAAAAATTCCAAAACCACTTTTTTAATAAGTGGTTTTTTTTTGCGTTAAATTAGTCTATAACTAATTTAACGCAAGTATAGAAGAGCGGTTGGAATTTTATTCCAACCGCTCTTCTAAAATATTTTTTACTTATTAAGCCATCATATCAAAGATATCTTTTTTAGCTTTATCACCATCAGATTCAAACAATCTGTTATACATTTCTGAACCTTTTTCCGAAGCCTTATTCAAAATATCAACAAGTTGACCATTTGGCCCACCAATTACCACTTGTTTATTACGTGCTTCATTCACAACACCATAAACAGGACCTCTTTTACCCGACCTTCCAACTTGTTTTACTTCCAAGACATCATCAGGAGCAACTTTTGCCAATTTTGTAAGAGCATCTTTCATTGCAAATGCTTCCTTATCGTCCATTCGATTAACCATATTTTTTGTCAAATCGTTGTTTTTCAATCTCGCATGAAAACTTGGTTGCATTGCGTTGTTTGTAATGTTCATTTCTAACCTTTCCTATATAATTTATACACACTTATTCTATTTACGTCGCATGAAAGTTTTGTGAAGATTTAAAATTGCTTAAATATAAAATTTTATTAAATTTTCGTTACAAACATTTTTGATAAAAAACAGTGCGGTTGGGATTTTATCCCAACCGCACTTGGTTAATTTATTTCACTTTATCAATCAAATTACATTACAGATGCTTTTTCTTCGTCTGTTACGCCTTTGATTGTTAAGTTTACTCTGCCTTTGTCGTCGATTTTGATAATCTTAACAACAACTTCATCGCCTACGTTCACGTGTGGTTCGATAGTTTCGATTCTTTCTTTGCAGATTTGAGAAATGTGAACCATACCGTCTTTACCGCCACCTAATTCAACGAATGCGCCGATAGGAATGATTCTTACAACTTTACCTTTCATTACCATACCTACTTCTGGTTTGAATGTAAGTTGTTTAATCATATTAATAGCGATTTTAGCGCCTTCTTGGTCGTTTGAAGTGATTGTCACAAGACCTGAATCTTGAATATCAATTTCAGCGCCTGAAGCATCAATGATAGCACGGATTTGTTTACCACCAGGTCCGATAACTGTTCCGATATCTTCTGTTGGAATAGTCATTGTTGTAATGCTTGGTGCAAATGGTGATAATTCCTTAGCTGGTTCAGTAATTACTTCTCTCATTTTGCCCAAGATGTGTAATCTACCTTCTTTAGCTTGGTATAATGCTTTTCTCAAAGTTTCGTTTGGAATACCTTTTGCTTTCATATCCATTTGCAATGCAGTGATACCGTCATCGTTACCAGTAACTTTGAAGTCCATATCACCTAAGAAGTCTTCAATACCTTGAATATCTGTTAATACAACTGGTTCGTAGCCTTCTTCTTTAATCATACCCATTGCAACGCCACCAATCATGCATTTAACAGGAACACCTGCGTTCATTAATGCCATTGATGATGCACAAGTTGAACCCATTGATGTAGAACCGTTTGATTCTAATACATCTGATGTTACACGAATTGTATAACCAAATTCTTCTTGTGATGGTAAAGCAGGAATGTTCGCACGTTCTGCTAAAGCACCGTGCCCAACTTCACGTCTTCCAGGTCCTCTTAATGGTTTTACTTCACCAACTGAGAATCCAGGGAAGATATATTTGTGCATGTAAGTTTTTTCAGTTTGTGGGTCAACACCATCTAATTCTTGTTTCATTGCAGGACCTGCTAAAGTTGCAACTGAAAGAATTTGAGTTTGACCTCTTGTGAATACTGCTGAACCGTGAGCTCTTGGAATAACACCA
>CALBKW010000120.1 GCA_937895785.1 uncultured Candidatus Melainabacteria bacterium
AAGTCAAATGGCAGCTAAGACAGATGCTGATATAATTGTTTTTGCAGGTGTTTATTTTATGGCTCAAACGGCAAAAATTATTTCACCAAATAAAAAAGTTTTATTGCCTAACATGCAATCAGGTTGCTTGATGGCAGATATGATTGACTTGAAACAATTGAGAGAATTTAAGGCTCAACATTCAGAAATGCCCGTTGTGTGTTATGTAAATTCAACTGCTGAGGTTAAATCAGAATGTGATATTTGCTGTACAAGTTCAAATGCTATAAAGATTGTTGACAGTTTAAAAGCTAAAGAAATCATGTTTGTTCCAGATACATACTTAGGAAAATGGGTTGAAAATCAATTAGGAAACGTGAAAGTCAATACATTTACAGGTTTTTGCCCAACACACTTGAGAATCAAGCCAGAAGATGTTGACAATGCTCGTGAAAAATATCCAAATGCATTAGTTTTGGCTCACCCAGAATGTCACAAAGAGGTATGCTTAAAGGCTGATTACGTTGGTTCTACAACTGGAATTATGAAGTATGCAATGGAAAGTGACAAAAAACAATTTATCATTGCAACCGAAAAAGGTGTGGTTGATAGATTACAACGTGATTGTAAGGATAAAGAATTTATCTTAATTAAAGACAGTATTGTTTGTCCGAATATGAAAAGAAATTCATTAGAAGATATTTACAACGTTTTGAAAAATGAAACAAACGAAATAACAGTTGATGAAGAAATGGCTAAAAAGGCTCTAAGATGCATTGACAGAATGTTAGAGGTTTGCAAATAATGGAAGACGTTATTTACGGCAAAAACGCTGTTACAGAAGCGCTTGAAGCTGGCACTAGAGAAATTAACAAAATTTGGATTGCAAACAATATTCACACAGATAACAAAATTGCAAAAATCAAAGAATTAGCACAAAAAAAAGGTGTTATTTTTCAATTTGTAGGTAAAGAAAAATTTGCTCCGTACAACGAGGTTAATCATCAAGGCGTAATTGCCTTAACTTCACCAATAAAATATATGGAGCTTGATGAATTTCTTTCAAAACCTCACAAAAACGGTTCATTGGTTGTATTAGACGGGGTAGAAGATGCTCATAATTTGGGTGCAATTATCAGAACTTGTGTTTGTGCAGGTGCAGATGCAATTATGATACCGTCACGTCGCAGTGTTCAGGTTAATTCTGTTGTGGAAAAAACTTCTGCAGGTGCAACAAACCATATTCCAATCATAAAAGTCAATAGCCTAGTTAGCGCATTGCAAAGATTGCAAGAATCAGATTGGTGGGTAATTGCAGCAGAAGCAGATGCAAAAGATAATTATTATGATATAAATTATACAGATATGAATTTTGCACTTGTTATGGGTGCTGAACACGCAGGTGTTTCAAAATCTATAATTAAGATGGCAGATTTTCAAATAAAAATTCCAATGATGAAGAAATTTAATTCGCTAAATGTGTCAAATGCATTGAGTATTATTATTTTTGAAGCTGTCCGACAAAAGAATATTCAAAATGCAAATGTTAAATAATTCCTTTTTTGTTGGAAATGTTGTAGGATAGAATTATGAACAAAAATGTAGAAAACTTTGAATTAAACGACGAAATATCAGAAGAAGGTGTTGATTTTCACAGTCTTCAAGAGGCAGAAGAAGATGAAGATGATGCGGAAAACATCTTAGATACAGTTGCTGATCCAAAAGTTCAAGAAAGTATAAATTCAGTAAATACAGACGATTCGGTTAGAATTTATTTACAACAAATCGGTAAAATTCCTATGCTATCGCAAGTGGAAGAACTTGATATTGCGAAAAAAATTAAAGATGAACATAGCGAATTTTCAAAAAATGTATTGGTAAACGCTAACTTGCGTTTGGTTGTAAGTATTGCAAAGAAATATATCGGTAGGGGTTTGTCGTTCTTGGATTTAATTCAAGAGGGCAATATCGGCTTGATGAAAGCTGCTGAACGATTTGATTATACAAAAGGTTACAAGTTTTCAACTTATGCAACTTGGTGGGTTCAACAGTCTATAACACGTGCTATAGCAGACAAAGCTCGTTCTATTAGATTGCCAATTCACATGATTGAATCTTTAAATAAAATCAAAAAGACAACAATTGATATGACAACAGAATTAGGAAGAACTCCGACAAAGCAAGAAATTGCATACCGTTTGGGTATTTCAGTTCAAAAGTTAAACCAAATCATTAAGTCGGCGCAACCAACAATTAGTATGGAAACTCCAGCAAACCAAAAAGATGATTCTTCAAAGATTGCAGATTATATTGTTGATAATTCAACAATTACACCAGAATCAATGGTTAGCCAAGAGAGTATGCTTGAAGACATCAAAAAGATGTTAAATCAGTTGATGCCAAAAGAACGTGACGTTTTGATTATGCGCTATGGCTTGAATAGTGACGGTGGAAAGAAAACTCTTGATGAAATTGGTTCTCAATATGGAGTTTCAAGAGAAAGAATCCGTCAAATTGAAAATAGAGCCATTGCAAAATTAAAGAAAATGTGCAAAAACGAAAATCTTACAATTGGTTTGAAAAATTATTTTGGCGCATAAATATTGACAAAACAGGAAAAATAGTAAATAATATTGATAGGGGTAAAGCCCTAAAGAACCGCAAGTAACTTTAAGGCTTTAACTTAGTCCCCCTAGTGAATTACATTTTTAAGATTAGCTCCAATAGTTCCAGTATTGGAGCTTTATCTTTATATTTCCGAATTAGAAATTCAAGAAATAAAACAAAATATAATTCCATCAGTATCACCTCCTTTCCACCATTTCTTAGTCTACTGTGTGTGGAAGGGTGATAGGGAGCTACCCTGTTTATAATATATCGTGTATATTTTATATTCGTACAGTTTTTAATAAAAGTTAATTAATATTTTAATACACTCACTTCGTGTTATAATTGAATTATGAAAATATTGTTTTTGACAGATTTGTATCCAATTAGAGAGGACGAAAAAAATACTCCGAAAACCTTGTATAACTTTGTAAAATTTTGGAGAAAAGCAGGACATAGCGTTGATGTTGTTCGTCCAAATTTCTTGCTAAATTCCTTTTTAAGACACAAACCTTTTTATAAAACAGGACAATATGAAAATGCTTATAATGCAAACTATTTAACACCTTTTTGGGGTGATATAAAACAAAAGTTACCAAAACAAATTTGTGAAAATTACGATGTGATTGTTGCACACATGCCGTCTGGAATCATTGCTTCAAATAGTTTTGAGGGTAAAATTATTTGTGCAGTTCACTGTTCAGACTTAGACGTTTTGACAAAGCCTATTTACTCAGTTTATTTCAAAAGGCAAATGGAAAAAGCTTATGACAGGGCTGTTGGAATTGCTTGCCGTAGTATAATTTTGCGTAAAAAATTCTTAGAATTATACCCTCAATATGAAGAAAAAACCTTTGTTGCTCCAAGCGGAATAGATGTTCAGCCGATAAAACGCCAAGTATCTTCAATGCGTGATAGGCAGGTTAATATTGTGACTTGCGCGCAATTAATTAAACGCAAAAATATTGATAAACTGATAAAAGCAGTAAAAGATAACGAAAAAATCAAATTGACTGTAATTGGTGAAGGTAAAGAACTTGAACCTTTGGTTAGACTATCAAACAATGTGAAATTTACAGGTTATTTACCAAAGGATATTGTTTTAAATGAAATGAAAAATGCTGATATTTTTGTTTTGCCAAGCATTCATGAAACATTCGGTATGGTTTACTTAGAGGCAATGGCAATGGGCTGTATTACAGTTTGCACGAAAAATGACGGCGTTGATGGAATTATAAAAGACGGTGTGAACGGATTTTTGACAGAACCAGATGTAGAATCAATAAAAAAAACAATTGAAAAAATTATTGGCTCTGACGAAGGACAAATTTATAACATATTACAAAATTGTTACAATACGGTTACAGACTATAATTCTACAACTTGTGCGGAGAATTACCTTCAAAATATTTTAAAGAATATATAAAGGTATCTTAATTTCAACATGTTTTTGCTATAATTGTAATATGGCAAGCCATTTAGGTGAGTGCTTGCTCAGTAGAAGTAGTTAGGAATTTATTTATGTACAACAAGTTTTTGTTTTCGTTATTAGCGCTGATTTTTACAGCACAACAATGTTTTGCGCTTAATATCGACCAAACGTTAGAAAAACATGTTGCACCTATCTCGGATAAGATAGCAAGTATAATTTTCTTTCCAATTCCAGTATGTGGTACTGATGTGCCAATTATTATTTTCTGGATTATTATTGCAGGTATTTTCTTTACAATTTACTTGAGAGGTATCGCAATTTGGGGCTTCAAACATGCAATTGATGTTTTGAAAAAACCCGCAGATAAAGATAGCGAAGGCGATGGTGAAGTTTCATCTTTCCAAGCTTTAGCAACAGCTTTGTCTGGTACAATTGGTATGGGTTCAATTGCAGGTGCTGCAATTGCAATTTCATTGGGTGGTCCTGGTGCTGCTTTTTGGATTTTTGTTGGTGCAATTTTTGGTATGTCTTTAAAATTTGTAGAAGCATCATTGGCAGTAAAATACAGACGTTTTAACTTGGACGGTTCAATTTCAGGCGGTCCAATGCACTATATGGCTCACGGCTTAACTCGTAAAAAAATGCGTTGGTTAGGTCAGCCTTTATCTGTAATCTTCGCAGTTCTTTGTATCTGTGGTGGTCTTACAGGTGGTAATATGATTCAAATTAACCAAACAGTTGAACAAGTTATCAGTATTTCTGGCGGTTTGGGCTGGGATTTAACTGGTCAAAATTGGATTATTGGTCTGGTTGTCGCTGTTGTAGTTGGTTTGATTATCGTTGGCGGTATTAAGAGTATCGCAAAAGTTACAGAAAAAATAGTACCATTTATGTGTGCCTTGTATATTATTTCAGGTTTAGTGGTAATTGTAGCAAACTTCACACACATTCCACACGCGTTGTTTGTAATTGTAAAACAAGCGTTTTTCCCTGAAGCTGTTGCAGGCGGTATTTTCGGTACAATCATTATGGGCTTACGTCGTTCAGTTCAAACAAACGAAGCTGGTACAGGTTCTGCTCCAATTGCTTATGCAACTGTAAAAACAAAAGAACCTATGTCACAAGGTTTTGTATCCTTGATTGAACCGTTGTTAACAGGTTTGTTATGTATGTTGACAGCTTTCGTAATTGTTGTAACTGGTACATACCAACCAGGTGGCGGAATCTCAGGTGTTCAATTGACTTCATCAGCTTTTGAATCAGTAATTTCATTCTTCCCATATATTTTGGTTGTTGTAGTTGTATTGTTTGCTCTATCAACAATTATTTCTTGGGCATACTATGGACAAAAATCTTGGAACTTCTTGTTCGGTGAAGGTAAAAAACGTACATTGACTTTCCAATTAATTTACTGCGCATTTATTATTATTGGTTCAGTTATGAGTGTAACTTCTGTAATCAATATTACTGATGCGATGATGATTTCAATGTCTGTTCCAAACATTATTACAATGTATATTCTTGCTCCAGAAATTAAAAAGGATTTGTGTGAATATGCAAAACGTCACAAAATTGCTTGGGCGTTCAATAAAAATTGGTACAAAAAATGTGAAGAAACAGAAGTATAATTTGTTAGAATATAAATTTTGAAAGGGCGCGAGCTATAGCTCGCGCCCTTTTTTGATGAATTGTTCTATTCCAGAACAACATAAAATTTAAAATAAAAAACGACAAAATTTTGTCAGTCAATGTCTGACCATTTATCAAAAATTAAACTTAGTCGCCTAATTCGTCCCAAACTTTTTCAAAATCATGGTGAACTTTTTTCAGTGCTTTTACCATAATGTAGTCAAATTGCAATTCACGACCACCTTTGATTACTTCAAATGCTTTTTCGTGTGAAATTGAATCATGATAAGGTTTTTGAGTCCTTAATGCATCATAAACGTCTGCCACAGCCAAAATACGAGCTTCAAGCGGAATGTCTGTTTTGCTTAAACCGTCAGGATAACCTGTTCCGTCATATCTTTCGTGATGATAGCGCGCAATGTTCATTGCCATTTTTATGAAATTGCTATCGCCAAACTGACTTTGAACATCTTTTAGCATGTTATAACCAATTATTGTATGTTGCTTCATTTGCTCAAATTCAGCCTCTGTAAGCTTGTCAGGTTTTAATACAATTTCGTCAGCAATGCCAACCTTACCCACATCGTGCAATGGTGCAGCAAGTTCTAAATCTTTTATAAATTGTCTTGAAATTTCTTGTTTGTAAATCGGTTTTGTTAGTTCAACTGCTAGAATTTTGCAATAACGTTTTACTCTTTCCAAGTGATGACCTGTGTCGTCGTCTTTTGATTGTGCCAATTTTGCAAGCGAAAAGATTGTTTCCATTTGCTCATTAGTGATTCTTTCAACTTCTGATTTGTCAGCACTATTTTGCAAATCTCTCAATTTAATTTGTTTTGCAATACGTTCTCTAACATCTTCTGGCTTGAAGGGTGTTGTCATTAGGTCATTTGCGCCACTGGCAAACGCTTTTACAATGTCGTCAGTGCGAGATTCTCTCGAAATTAAAATAATCGGAATACATCTGTATTCAGGATTATCCTTTATTATTTTGCAAGTGTCAAACCCATTTCTATCTGACAAATTTGTGTCTATAATTACCAAATCAAGGTTCTTTGACATCTTTGCTAATGCACTGTCAGAAGAATTTGCGGTTTTTACGTCATAATTGTCCTTTGCTAATAACATAGACAAAATTTTTAAGTTAGTAGCATTCTCGTCAACAATTAAAACTTTCATAAATCTCCTTAATTTGTTTTTATGCTATGATTTTAGCATAAGTTTCAGATTAAGACAAGGTGAAAAATGGACGAACAAAAAATTATAGTTACACTTTCAGGCAAAGATCAAGTCGGAATTGTTATGCAAGTTACAACAATTTTGGCTAAATATGACGTAAACATTGAAGATATCAAACAAACTCTTATGCAAGGTCAATTTGTGATGTTCTTGCTTGGTGATATTTCTCAATCAAAAAATACTTTCAAAGAAATTAAACAAGCTCTTTTAGAAAAAGCTGAAGAATTAGGTATGGAAATTTGGATTCAAAAGAAAGAAATTTTTGATAAAATGCATACCATTTAATAAATTTCTAAAAAATCATCTTAAAAACATATAAAAATCAAAAATGTAGGTAAAAACACGTACGTAATTTTACGTACGTGTTTTTACCTACATCGCTCTAGAAATAATTGTTATGATTGCTCTTTAAAGATTTCGTTGGGAATTTGACCACTCTATAGCAGTTCTTACTCCAACGCCTACCTCGAATTTGTGTCCCAGAGCTAAAAGTACGGCTTCAAGTGAAGCTACAGCAGTCAGTAAATCCCTGTCAGAAACGAATCCAAGAGTTCCCATTCTGAAAATCTTGTCTTTAAGCGTATTTTGACCGTTTGCTACTACTATATCAAAGTCTTTACTTAAATGAGAGCGAATATCAGGTACTGAAATGCCCTCAGGTGGCAAAATTGAAGTAATTGCATAGCTTGCATTTCTGTCGTCTTTTACTAAAAGCTCCAAGTTAATAGCCTTTAATGCTTTTCTCAAGCCTAATGCAAGCCTTTCGTGTCTTGCAAAAACATTTTCTAAACCTTCCTCTTTGATACGTCTTAAAGCCTCTTGTAGAGCGTAAATCAAGTTTACAGCAGCCGTGTAAGGAGTAGAATTTTCTCTGACAGATTTTCTATGTGCATCCCAACTGAAATAGAAGCTTGGGTGCTTGCATTCAGCGTGTACGCGCCATGCATCTTCGCTTGCGACAAGGAAAGCAAGTCCTGGAGGAATCATAAATCCTTTTTGTGAGCCAGATACAAGTACATCAATACCCCATTCGTCAGTTTTTACAGGCATTGCGCTTACACTAGTAACGCCGTCAACAACAGAAATTGCACCATGTTTTTTGATGATTTTGCAAAGTGTTTCAATGTCGTTTTTCGCTCCAGTAGAGGTTTCTGAGTGTGTTAGAGTTACAATTTTGTATTGTTTTTCACTCATTTTCTTTTCAACCTCTTCTGGATTGATTACTTCACCCGCCGAAACCTCGATTTTATCAACATTTGCGCCATATCCAGCGGCAATTTTAGCCCATCTGTTACCAAAATTACCTAAAGATAAGCAAAGCACATTGTCACCTTCATTAACGAGGTTTGAAATCGCTGCATCCATTGCCCCTGTTCCGCTAGAAGCAAACATAAATACGTCATTTTTAGTCTGGAAAACATATTTAAGGTTTTCATATACTTCTTTTAAAATTTCCGAAAATTCCGAACTTCTGTGTCCAATCGGGTGTTTAGCCATTGCAAGTAGTACACTTTCAGGAACAGGTGTTGGTCCTGGAATCATCAAAAATTGCTTATTTTTCATATTTTATCCTTCCTTAGCACTTGAATTTTTATAAAAATAGGTTATAATGCTAATAGGGACATCTACTTAGAGGTGTCGCTCTAAGCAGATGCTTCGTTCCCTTACAATAGCGTCGAAACTAATTGTATTAAAAGTCCTAGTACAGCTAGGGCTTTTTTAATTGTTTCTTCTTCCACTGTTATATCACCTCCTTTCAGCCATTTCTTCGTGTATGTGTTGCCTTTGGAGGTATGGAACTTACCCTATTATTTTATTTTCAATGTTCGTGCTAGAATAATTATATTATGATTTATGGCTTTTTATCTACAATTTTATTTATCTTAATATTACCATTTTGGCTTGTTGCAGGTTTGTTTAAACATAAACTAATTGCGGGTTTTAGAGAAAAATGTGGATATTTTGATGCTCCAAATTTAAAGGACAGTATTGTTTTTTATGGCGTGTCTGTCGGAGAGATTAATGCTCTTGAAAATCTTATAAAACATGTAAAAGAGACTTTTAATAACCCTATCGTTGTATGCACAGGAACAGTTACAGGGCAAGAAATAGCAAAGAAAAAATTGGCTAAAATTGCTGATTTTATTACGTATTTTCCTTATGACTTTCCGTTTTGTGTGGGGCATTTCTTGAATAAGGTTAATCCAAAAATTGTAATTGTTGCAGAAACTGAATTGTGGCCTAATTTTGCGCGCTTGGTCCGTAATCGTGGAATCGAGTTGATGATTATAAACGGTCGTATTTCAGATAGAACCTATAATTCATACAAAAAATTGTCGTTCTTTTTTAAACCTATCTTGCAAAATTATACAAAAATTCTTACACAGTCTAATAGAGATAATGAAAAACTTATTTCTATCGGTGCAAATCCTGAAACAACAACTGTTATGGGTAATTTGAAGTTTGATATTGCTAAAAAAGACTGTGATTTTGATTTAGGTCAAGGTCGTATAATTATTGCAGGGAGTACACATGCGGACGAGGACGAGTTGTTTATACCTGTGTTTACTGAATTGAAAAAGGATTTTGACGATATAAAATTGTTGGTTGCTCCACGACACCCAGAACGTCAAAATGCTGTTAAGAAGCTGATTGAAGCAACAGGTTTGAACTGGGGATTGCGCTCAAATGGTGACAAATTCGACGACAAAGATATCATAATGCTTGATACAATGGGTGAATTGGGTAAGGCTTATGCACTTTGTCATTTTGCGTTTATCGGCGGAAGTTTTAATAAAACAGGTGGGCATAATCCTTTAGAGGCTACAGTATTTGAAAAACCTACTATTTCAGGTACTTGCGTAAGTAATTTCAAAGATATTTATGCACTTTTGACTCAAACTGGCGCATCAAAAATTGTTGCAAACGTAAAAGAATTAAAAGAATACATGAGAAAATTACTTTCAGATAATGAAATTTACCAAAAGTGTTGTGAAGATTGCAAAACAGCCTTCGCAGAAAACCAAGGCGCACTAGAATATGTAATCAGCGAATTGAAAGAAATCGTTTAATTTTCCCAAATTTCTCTAATTAATGTTAAAAGAGGCTTTTTAACCAACGGTTCAACTTTGATTTTTGTATGTTTTAGAGTTTTATACATCAAATCTTCTAGCAAATCTACGTATAATTTTGTTGAAACAAGTACATAGTTTGGATTTAAACCTTTAATTTCATTTGGGGCATAAACTTTGTAACCTAAAAACTCGTCATTTTCACCATGATTTTCAAATTTTTTGTCTGAAATACCGATAATATTTAATTCTGAAAGATTAAAATATTTTTTGATAAGTTCTAAAAATGTTCCTGCGCCATATAGGACAACAGTTTTGCCGTTTAGTTTTTTTGCTAATTTTGGTAATGTTTTGTCGAATTTAAACTCATAAAGATAGTTCAAATTTTCGCGTTCGTTTGGAACTTCTTCATTGAAAACCGTTCTGACATCTTTGTTTTCAATATGTAGAGTATTGAAAACGTAATCTAGGACAGGTTTTGGTTCTTCTGATGTAATTAAAAGAACATCAAAATCTTCATTTTTAATTTGTTCAGGAGTGATTGCACGAATACCTTCAAATGTTTCTACAGGTTCAGTTTGAAACTTTTTGTCAGCGATAGCGGTAACATTTAGAACATCTTTGAAGAAGTAACGTTGATTAAGTTCAACAAAATCTTCGTCAGCGCCTAAAAGAATAACTTTTTTACCTTTAATTTCGCCCATAGACCAAAGAAGGTCATCATCAAATTTTCTAGTTTTAATTTTTTCTTTAAAATATCTTGTTAACATAAATAACTCCTGTAATAATTTTAGCAGATTTTGCGATAAATACAAGCTTTCTTAAAAATAAATTGGTATCAAGTGCAATATTTTTTGTGTTTTTTTGAAAACTACGCGAAATTTTTGTATGTAATAAACGTAATTTTTCCTAGATTTATACATTTTTTCTGTCTTTTTGTTTAATTTTTCAAGAACATCTGCGTTAGGTTTTCCTAATATTTGTGACTTTGCATTTTCTTTAATAAGTTCTTTTAAATCTTCTATATTGGGCGCTTTAGGATTCCAATTAATAATAGGAATATCTTCTGGTGAATACTTCGGAATAATTCCGTCTAAAACATCAAGTCTGCAATTTTCAATATCTTTTATAATTAAAATTACAGGAATACCCATTGCGATACAAGGCATTGCGCAATGTATTCTAGGAGTTATAACTAGTTTCGCCTCATTT
>CALBKW010000121.1 GCA_937895785.1 uncultured Candidatus Melainabacteria bacterium
ATACATTACAACATAAAATCTAATGCTTGGCTTGAGCCAATCTTAGATTTTATGTCTGTTTTTTATAGCAAAATTACAGAAATAAGAAACGACCTTTATGACAGAGGAATTTTAGAGGCAGAAAAAGTTGATGCTTACGTAATTTCAGTTGGAAATCTTACAACTGGCGGGGTAGGAAAAACTCCTGTTGTAGCAGAACTAGCAAAGCACTTCATTTCTCAAGGTAAAAAAGTTGCAATAATATCAAGAGGTTACGGCGGTAAACTTTCAAACAAAGACGTTCACGTCGTTTCGGCAAATAACGAAATATTTTTTACAGCAGAAGAAATTGGCGATGAACCTTATTGGTTTGCTCAAAACATTAATAATGCTTATGTCTTAACTTGTTCAAGTCGCGTAAAAGCGGCAAACGAAGCTATCAAACATTTTGGTGTTGAGATTATAATTCTTGATGATGCATTTCAACATAGAAAAATTAAACGTGATTTAGATTTAGTTTTAGTTGATAGTGAAAAATTATTTGGTAATGGGAAACACTTGCCAGCAGGACCTTTGCGAGAAGATTTAAACGGTCTAAAAAGAGCCGATAAACTTCTTATTATGAATAAAACTTCAAAGCCCGTAGAACCCGACGTTTTAGAAAATATTTTTGACAAAAGAAAAACTTTTGTCTGCAATGTTGTTCCAAGTTTCACATATAACATTAAAACAACCGAGATTTTACCATTAAAATCCGACGTTACAGCAATGTGTGCAATAGGACAACCTGAACAATTCTACGATTTTGTAAGACAAAAGTTCAATTTGCTTGATACTATTACTTTTGATGACCATCATCAATATAAATATAATGAAGTATCAAGATTAAAAGGCAACATTATTACTACAGAAAAAGATGCCGTAAAACTTGCCGAATTTGATTTAGACAACATTTTTGCGCTAAAATTGAAATTGGAATTAGATGTAGAAAGCATATTAAGATGAGCAATATTGACGAAATTGTAAAAATTTTGAAAGAAGCTAAACAACAAAAAAGCGATTTTGTCGGACTAATGGATAGTTTTACAGATCCTTATTTAGTACTTATTGCTTGCATTTTAAGCCTTAGGACAAACGATAAAACAACTTATCCTGCTACGCTAAGAATGTTAGAACTAGCAAAAACTCCTCAAGAAATGATGAATGTTTCAGAAGAGGATTTGACTAAAGCTATATATCCTGTTGGATTTTATGCAAATAAGGCAAAACAAATTATTCAATTATCAAAAGAAATTGTTGAAAAATACGACGGTAAAGTTCCATGTGATATTGACGAACTTTGCAAATTTAATGGCGTTGGAAGAAAAACCGCCAATCTAGTTGTTGCAAGAGGTTTCAACAAACCTGCCATTTGTGTTGATGTTCACGTACACAGAATTTTTAACCGACTTGGCTATGTTAAAACTAAAAATCCAGAGGAAACTGAGTTTGCACTACGCGAAAAATTACCTCTAAAATATTGGATTGACATAAATACACTTATTGTTACACACGGACAAAATGTCTGCAAGCCTCAAAAACCGAACTGTACAGACTGTCCAATTGAAAAATATTGTGCAAAATTAATTTAGTTTACCACCATAATTATTATAATAAGATGCGCAAGAAATGCCCTTGCCTTTTTTAGAGCAATCCGATTTGATAAGCATTTCATCATATTCTTCGCCAAATGGTTCAATTCTATCAACAAAAATATTTACGCCAAAAATATCTTGCCCCCATTTATTAGGCTTTTTCAGACCATTCAAATCAACTGTCATCATCGCAATTGGTAATGAATTTTGAGCCTTTGACGGAATAAGTAACCATTTTACACCAATAATCATACCCGAACTTGTAGTATGTAAATTTTTAACAAAATATTCACTCTTATCGTTTACTAAAGAGCCGTCCATAAAGTATGTTTTGTAAGTTTTAGGGTCAACAACTGATTGCATTCTAAAGTATGGATTCAACAAATCACACAATACAACTTCTCTTTCGTCATCAGTTCGAGTTTGCTCTATTGCAACCTTATCAGTTTCTGTAGTCTGAGCTTTTATTGCTGAAAACACATACTCAATATTTTTATAGGTATGTTTCCATTGAGAAATTGTGTGCAATTTTTTATTATCGTCAATAATATTTGGAATCAAAATTATTGCTGTCAAAACAATTATTGAAAGAACAACGATAATCTCTACTAATGTGAATGCTTGTTTTTTCATATTAACTCCTAAGCCATATCTAGGCGTTTTTTCTCTTGAATTAATTTGTCATAAATCCATTCTGGAATAAAATGTTTACCTAACAGGATTTGACCATTTAAGATATTTGGTGCGTGAAAATCAGAACCACCTGTAACAATAAGCCCTAATTTTTCTGCCATTGAAGAAAAATATTCAACAACTGCAGGTGAGTGCTTTCTATGATAAGCCTCTACACCACGCAAACCATAATTCATTAAATCCTTAATTAAATCTTCAGCAATATCAATATCATGAGGGTGAGCAATTACAGGAACACCACCCGCATCATAGATAATTTCAACTGCATCTTGTGGTGAAACAGTTTTTCTTTGAACGTAAACAGGCGAATTATCATTAATATATTTGCTATAGGCTTCAATTACACTGTTTGTACCGCCAGCATTTGTAATTGCTTTTGCAATGTGCGGACGTCCAATACTACCACCTTCAGCAACTTGAGCTTTAATTGAATCAAAAGAAATTTTAATATTTTCTTTTTTATCTAACAAATCAATAATTTCAAGAGTTTGATTAATTCTGGCTTGTTGTTGAGCCTTCATTAACTTTTGGAAATCTTCATTATCTGGATTCATAAAATAACCCAAAATATGAACCTCATAATTTTTATAAAGTGTATTGACCTCAACCCCTTGAATAACCTCAAGTTCGTCTTGCTTACCGATTTCTTTCAAATATTTTTGCGCGATATCGTAAGATAAAATATTGTCATGATCTGTTAATGCGATAGCTTGTAAACCAGCTTCTAGTGCAATGTCTACAATTTTTTCGGGTGTAAAAACACCATCTGAATAATTAGTATGAATGTGAAAATCTGAACGCTTCATTATTTCCACCTCCAATCAGGACTTTTGATTATTTTGGTTATCAAAGCCTACCTCCAATCCATTATTTTCATATACTATTTTGTCATTAATTCTTTTTATTTCGGTTGCTTTACCTGTTAAAGCATCTAAAGTAATTTCAACCGCATTAATTGTAGCAATATTATCTTGAGCTACTTCAAAGCGTTCAGGCATGCAAGTTGTCATTCTAGCAAGCGAGGTTGTGTATTCCATACCAATTACACTATCTTCAGCCCCACAAAAACCTGCATCTGTAATATACGCCATATCGTTAATAATTTTTTCGTCTGCTGTTTGAACATGAGTATGAGTTCCGACGAATGCACTTACACCAAAACTTGCACAGAATCTACCAAAACAAATTTTTTCGGCAGTTGCTTCTGCATGAAAATCCACAAAAATATTTGGCGTAATCTCTTTAATTTCCTTAATTTTATCTTCAAGGATTTTCCATTGAGAATCCATCGGTTGCATAAATACACGTCCCAAGAAATTCATAACACAAATTTTATGTTCTCCAACATCGAAAATTCTAAAACCTTCTCCTCTTGTTCCTTCAGGGTAATTTAAAGGTCGGACTAACTTGTCCGCCTCATCAATGTAGTTAAATATTTCTTTTTTATCCCAAATGTGGTTGCCAGATGTAAAGCAATTAACTCCTGCATTTGCAAGTTGATTATAATTTTTTTGAGTCAAACCAAAACCGTGAGAGGCATTTTCAGCATTCACGATTACAAAGTCATATTTAGTTTTGTTTTCGGCAAGATAGTCGGTAACAGCATTTCTACCGATTTTACCGACTACATCGCCAAAAAATAATATTTTAATCAGTTCTTGCATAACTGCATTTCACCTTTTAATTTATTTTGCAATTTCTGTTGTTCTAAATTCTCTAACAACAGTTACTCTGATTTGACCAGGGTAATCTAGTTCGTCTTCAATACGTTTTGCAATATCTCTTGCAAGTTTTTGAGATGCTAAATCGTCAAATTGTTCAGCTTCAACAATTACACGAACTTCACGACCTGCTTGTACTGCAAACGATTGTTTGATACCTTTGAAACTGTTTACAATTTCTTCGATTTTTTGTAAACGTTTGATGTAAATTTCTAATGTATCACGTCTTGCACCTGGACGACCTGCAGAAATAGCATCAGCTAATTTTACAAGCACTGCTTCAATTGTATTAGCTGTAACATCATCATGGTGAGCTTCAATAGCGTGGATAATTTCCATTTTTTCACCGTATCTGTTTGCAATTTCAACACCTAATTGAATATGAGTACCTTCCTGAGTTTGGTCAACAGCTTTACCGATATCGTGTAATAAACCTGCTCGTTTTGCAACATTAACGTTAGCCCCTAATTCAGCAGCCAACATGCCAGCAATATGACCCACTTCAAGAGAGTGTTTTAATACGTTTTGACCGTAACTTGTTCTATAGTATAAACGACCTAAAGTTTTAAGAAGTTCTTTATTTAAACCCATAATGCCCATATCTAATGCAGCATTTTCACCTTCTGTAAGAATTTTCTTTTCAACTTCATCTTTTGCTTTAGCAACCATTTCTTCAATTCTAACAGGGTGAATACGTCCGTCTGAAATAAGTTTTTCTAAAGCTAATTTTGCAACTTCACGTCTTACAGGATCAAAACTTGATAATACAACAGCTTCTGGAGTATCATCAATAATTAAGTCAACGCCAGTTAAAGTTTCTAAAGTTCTGATATTACGACCTTCACGACCGATAATACGACCTTTCATTTCATCATTTGGCAATGAAACTACAGAAACTGTACTTTCAACCACTTGATCCATTACGCAACGTTGCATTGTTGTTGATAATATTTCTTGAGATTGTTCTAAAGCTTTTTCTTTAATTTTAGCTTCGTTTTCTCTAATTAATTGCATTTGTTCTTGAGCTAAATCATTTTTAAGTTGTTCTAACAACA
>CALBKW010000122.1 GCA_937895785.1 uncultured Candidatus Melainabacteria bacterium
TAATACCAATGTTTTCAGCTTTTTTATGTTTTAAATTTACATAGATATTGCTTGCTGGATTATCACCAACTTGAATTACAGCAAGATGAGGTTTTTTATTCATTTTTGAAACCTCAATTTTTAATTTGTCTGTTATATTTTCTGCTGTTTGTTTTCCGTCTATTATAATTGCCATTAAACCCTCGTTTGTGGTAAGTTAAGTCTGAAATAAAATTGTTTGATTGCTTCTTGTATCGTTTTAGATTCTCTTTCTACAGAATGTTCCTCCAAGTTTTTATCCTCAGGGATTACACCTAAAACTTCTAGTTCATATTTTCTAAGCAATTCAAATATTGTACTAGTATCTCTGTTATCAACTTTGTTTAAAACAACGCCCAATTGACCTCCCGCAGCATATTTTGCTGAATACTCTTCAATTCTACTTGCAAGTTGAATTGAAGATTCTGTTGGATTAGTTACAATAATAGCAGTGTCAATTTCTGTATCAACAAGCTGATTTAAATATTTTAAATCATACTCGCAATCAAAAATTACAATATCGTATTGGTTAATGAATTTTATAATTGCATCACACATTTGTTTGGTAATTGGGCAACGGCAGTCCTTTGAAGCGACAAGCCATGAAACAATTAAATCAACATTTTCATCAATTGTTTCAACTATGTCTTCCAATGCCCATTCGATGTATTCTTGTTTTGTCATTCCTTCAGGAATGCCTGTTTTATATTCATGCTTACCACTTCTGATACCATAAATTGTATTACGAATGTCTTTGCCAAAGCTGTGTCCTAATTCTGCTGCAAGGTCATTATCAAATAAAAGGATCGATTTATCGGGAAAATACTCTTGGAATACCCTTAAAAATGCTTTTGTTATTGTAGTTTTACCGCTACCGCTTTTACCTGTTATTGCTAATGTTGTTGGCAATTTTTATCCTTTCAATTTTTCTGATAATTCTTTTGTTAAACTATTTGCTTTTTGTGCTAATTCTACACTCAAAGAACCACAACCGCAAGAGGGACTTATCAATGAATGTGTATTTAGCAGATTTTTATCAATACCTTTGTTTATTAATAATGCTTTTGCTTGGTTAAAATGTTCTTCAATTTCTATTAGATTTGTTTTTGTAAGAGCTTCTTTGTCTAAAGTTGGAACGACACCAAAGGCAATAAATCCGTCATTGTCTAAGAAGTTTTTTAAATCATTTGCGTAAGCACCCATATTTTCAGCATAGGAATATGCATCAAAATTAATAATATCCATGCCAATTTTTAATGGAATTGACCAGTCACATTTTCCACAGCAATGAATTGCACTAATTCCGCTGTTTTGTTTGATTATATCTGATATTTCTTTTATATATTCAACAATTTCATTTGGTGAAATTGTTACGTATGCAGATGTTCCAATCTGTGAAACTGTTGGTTCGTCAATAAAGACGATAGGAGTTGTATTTGGTGAAACTTTTTTTATTTCTTTAATTTGCCACAAAACTTTCAATGCAAGAGTTTTTACAATAACTTCTTTTAGTGTTTCGTCATAATATGCACATCTTTGAGATTTGTCTGTTAAACTTGTTGCAAGAGTAAAAGGTCCTGTAATTTGTGTTTTGGCGTATTGTGGTTTTATTTCTTGTACAAGTTCAATATAGGCATCAAATGATTTTGAATATTCATTTGTTAGACAGTAATTGTCAAGTGATTCACTGTTAATATCTTGAGTAGCTTCTTCATAAGTTAAAAATAATGTTTCAAGTTCTTCTGAAAATGTTTCTTTATCTGTGTCTAGGTATACAGTGCCGTTTTCTTCATCCAAAACAAGCCCAGCCATGTTTTCCAAATATTGTAAAATCATGTCTTCTTTTGGCGAAAGTCTTGGCAATTGGGGACAAAAAGGAATGATATTATAATAGGTTTTTACGATATCCATAGCCTCTTTTACGCTTTTGTGAGGCAATGAACCAATTGCTAAGCACTCATTTGTAAGATTTGTGATTTTTGTCATACTATCCCAAGATAAAAATATATAATAAGGCGCAAGAATTTTTAGAAAAATTCTTGCGCCTTTAAAACTAAGCTTCTTCTGTAGTTTCAGCAACTTCTTCAATTTCTTCTTTTAAGATTTCAGAAGCTGTAACGTTTACTGCTAATTCAGTTTTAACTTTTGAAGTTAATTTGATTAACATTGTGTATGAACCAACTTTGTTAATTGGTGCATTCAATGAAACAGTTTTTCTATCAACTTCGATACCAGCTTTTGCTTGTAATTCTTCACAAAGTTTTTTAGTTGTGATAGTACCGAATAATTTACCAGATTCACCAGCTTTAGCAGCTAATTCTAAAGTACCAACTTTTTCAATTTCAGCAGCTTTTGCTAATGCTTCTTGATGTAATTTTTCTTGTTTAGCTTGGATTCTAGCTAAGTTATGTTCTCTGTTTTGTAAAGCGCCTTTTGTTGCGATTTCAGCAAAGTTTTGTGGTAACAAGTAGTTTCTTGCATAACCATCTTTAACTGTAACTAATTCGCCTTGTTCGCCTAAGTTTTGAACGTCTTTTTTCAATATTACTTGCATTTTTTTCTCCTTTAAAATCTTCTTTGTAGGTTCATTTTACCTAAAACATAAAAAAAAGTCGAGTATTTTTATTATTTTTTTACATCTGTAACATCTATAATCGCAACATTCTCTATGTGGTAGGTGTGACAGAACATATCAAATGGCTGTATAGTTTCAATTTTAGCACCTTTTGATAATAAATATTTTAAATCTCTAGCCAGTGTTGCTGGATTACAGCTTACATAGATTATGCGGTCGGTTGTTAGTTTTATAACATTTTCTAATGTTTTTTCTGTCGAACCTTTACGCGGTGGGTCAAGGATTGTGATATTAAATCTTCGCCCCTTTGTGTTTAATTCTTTTTCAAAGAATTTTTCAGCATCCATGTTGTGAAGTTCAACATTTGTAATTTCGTTTAGTTTTAATGTTTCTGTGGCTAAATCTACCGCTTCTTTACAACTTTCAACACTAACTACCTTTTTGCACGCATCACTTACTGTTATACCAAAGGTCGTAACACCTGCATAAGCATCAAATACTGTTGAATCAGGATAATTATTTTTTATATAATCTTTTACGTAGGCAAAAATATTTTCTGCACTTTTAGGATTTACCTGAAAGAATGTATTTGCACCAATTCTAAAGGTCTTATCAATAATTCGTTCTTTTACAAAATCTTTTCCGACAACAAGTTCTGATTTGTCAGTTAAAATTACGTTAGATTTATATGGATTGAAATTTAAACATACTCCAGAAACTTCCTTAAAATTAGTGTAGATTGCATTTGCTAAATCTTCAATCTTTTTAAATGATTTTTTTGCATTAATTACAAGGACTACAAGATTTTTTCCTGTTGCAATTGAAGAACGAATTACAACATGTCGCAAATCTCCGACATGTTTGTTTTCTCTGTATCCAGTAACGCCTAATTCAAGAGCTTTCTCTCTGATGAAATCAATAATTTTATCGCAAATTTCAGGTTGAATTGGGCAATGTTTAATGTTTACAATTTCGTGTGATTTAGGTTTGTAATACCCCGCCAAAATGCGCTTCGATACCTTTGTTTGACCTATAGGGTATTGAACCTTGCAACGGTATTCTTTAGTCATCGGACTTGCGACAGGCTCTTTAACTTCAAAATCAAATCCGCCGATTGAATGCAGTGTATCTTCAACGATTTCTTTTTTTAGTTTAAGTTGGTAATCGTAGTCTATAAATTGTAGTTGGCAAGCCCCACAAACTTTTTGCATTGCACAAAATGGCTCAACTCTATGAGATGAAGGTTTTATTATTTCTATAATTTCAGCATTAGCATAAGTTTTGCTAACCTTTGTAATTTTTACCTTTAATTCATCTTCAGGGCATGCATTTTCTATAAACACAACCATTCCGTTATGGTGAGCAATTCCAAAGCCCAAATTTGAAATTTTTTCAACTTGTATGTTTAATTCGTCGTTAATTTGCATTGTACGTGAAACCGTCTTCTTTCATACGTCTTACGACTTCTTGTAGTTCTTCAAGGGAACAAACTATTGAAACTCGAACAAATCCAGCACCATATTTTCCGAATGCATCTCCAGGAACCATTACAACTCCAGATTTTTCAAGTAATGCATTACAAAATTCAGTCGCATTTGCGTATTTTTTAGGTACAGGTAGCCATTGATAGAAGGTTGCAGTTGGAACATTTTTAATTTCCCAACCAAGTTCTTCGGTAAATGCTTTTACGAAATAGTCAGCCTTTTTTTTGATTTCTTGATTTGCCCATACAATGTATTCGTCGCCTTCTTTAGAGTTTAAAATTTTAGCTGAAGCTTTTTGTATTGGTTTAAAAATACCTGAATCGATTGTTGATTTTAGTTTTGCAAATTGTTGAATAACCTCTTTGTTGCCACAAACCCAACCAATACGCCAACCTGTCATAGCGTAAGGTTTTGAGAAACTGTGAAATTCAACTGTAATTTCTTTAGCACCTTCAACTTCTAAGGCGCTATGAGGTTTATGTTCTTCATCAAAGTACATATCTGCATAAGCAGCATCTGACATTAACAAGATATCGTGTTTTTTACAAAATTCTACTACTTTTTTCAAATAATCAAAAGTGCAAGATGCGCCAAGAGGGTTATTTGGATAGTTAATAAGCATTGCTTTTACTTTATCAGGATTAAAACCATCTTTTTGCAAATTGTTCCAAATTTCATCTAAGTCGGGCATATAATTATTTTCGTGAGTTAAAGGCGTTGCATAACTTTTACCACCTGAAACTTTAATCATTTCGCCATAAGATGCATAAGATGGATCTGGAATTAGAATAATATCTTTTTCATTATCATCTGTTGTTGGAGAAATAATACCTCTCAAGAAATTTGCAATACCTTCTTTTGAACCAATTAAAGAACAAATTTCATTTGTTTCAATATCAACACCAAAACGGTTTTTCATACGAGTTTGAATTGCATCAAGCAAATACTTTTCACCTTTAGGATTTGAATATGTGTGCATACCCTT
>CALBKW010000123.1 GCA_937895785.1 uncultured Candidatus Melainabacteria bacterium
ATGCACTATGAAGCACACTTTAATTTAGGATTAATGTTAAAACACTTAAATCAACCTAAATATGCCATTGACGAATTAGAAAAAGCTGCCGTTCTTTCTAGTGGCAAATATTCATCACATTCTAAATACATTTTTGATGTTTTAAGTACTGTGTCACTTGAAATGCAACAAAAAGGTGAAGATAAATCAATAAAAGATAAAATAAAAATTAACGAGCCTGAAGAGCAAGAACAACCACTTATTCTAGTAAATGGCAAAGTTACACAAACAGATGAGGCTGAAATTGCCATCATTGAAAACTTCAGAAAATGCACATCAAAAGAACTTTTTGAAGTAAACTAATCACAAAAAGAATGGATACAAGCATTGAAAACTATCGCATATACTTGTAGTTATGAATTAAACGAGAAAACAGCAACAGAAGAAATTTCAAAACAAGTTGCTGATATTAAAAATTTCTGCAAAGCTCATCAAATAGAACTTAATGATATCTATACCGAAACAAGCACCCGAGATGACTTTAAGCCAGTTTTATTGAACATTATGAGCGAAGGTTTTGGCAATACCGACCGTTTAATTATTGCAAATTATGATGTAATAAGCAAAAACAAAGACTTTTTGGACTGGATTAAAGATGAATTTAATAGAATGAAAATCGAAATAATTAGTCTTGAAAAAGCATCAAAACCTCAAGAACTATTTTCGGATAAAAAACTTTCTTACATGACAGAGAAGATTAAAAATATTCCGTCACTTCCTGAAATTATCACAAAATCCATTGAAATTATGCAGGATAAAAACGCATCAGTTGCGGATTTATCAAAGATAATTTCTAACGATATTGGACTTACAGCAAGGGTTTTAAAACTGGTAAACTCAGCTTATTATGGCTTTCCAAAACAGATTTCAACAATTCATCAAGCCATAATTATTTTGGGTTTTACGACTGTAAAAGGTGTAATTTTGTCAGCAAGTATCTTCAAAATGTTTACACCTAAAGGCAACCAAACATTCGATTATAAAAACTTTTGGAAACATTCATTACTAACCGCAACTGCATCAAGAATGTTGTCTAAAAAAACTAGTTTAAACACGCAAGAAGATATTTTTTCGGCAGCATTTTTGCACGATATAGGTAAAATAATTTTTGCACAATATGACTGGGAAAATTATTCTAATGTTTGCACCCATGAGTATGAAAATGATAAAGAACTTTTGCAAAAAGAAGAACAAGAATGTGGATTAAATCATTGCGAAATTGCCAACATGGTGGCATATTCTTGGAACTTACCAGAAATTTTCTGTGATATAATTACATATCATCACAATCCAAATGCAAGTGAAAAATACAAAAAGGAATGCTCAATTGTTTACGTTGCAAATTGCTTAGTTTCAGCAATAATGAGTAACAAAAACTTAAATATTGATAACATTCCTTTAGATATACTTGAAAATTTAAATATTTCGGGTGACAATATAATTGATGTTTACAAAGAATTGGTTAACATCGCTAAAAACATAAACGATATTAACAGTTTTTTTGAATAGTTGAAAGGGATAGGAAATGAGCGAATCTTTTGAAACAGAAAGTAGCAACTCAAAAGAATTAAACTTTTTATCTAATGTGTCAATTGGTTTGACACAACACTCTGACCCTGCCGACATTATTGAATCACTTTCTGAATCTTTCAGTGGTATGATTAATCTTGAAAATTTGAACATCTACATATATGATGAAAACACTCAAACTCTTCGTGATTATGCAAAAAGTTGGATTGTAATTGACGAAATTCACGACAAAGAATATACAGATAAGTTATATCAAGTTGTAAAAACATCAAAATATGATGACTTCTTGATTAACGATAACAGCATCAACATCAAAGATTTTTGGAACATCAACAAATACATCAGCGCTCGTAAAAATACCATTTTGTTCCCATTGATGAAAGGCGAAACACCATACGGATTAATTGAACTTATCATCAACTTGGCAATTTCAGATGTATTAACTATTGACTTCTTTAAAGCATTGATTATTTCAGCTTACCAAATTTCTTTGAAAATTCAAAACAAAGTTTTAGCAGACAAAATGCAAGCTAACATTGACTTCCACGAATCAATGAAAAACATTGCTAAAATTATTGAAACTCAATACGATTTGAACTACATCATTCCACTTATTGGTGAAATGATTGATAAATTCATTTCAGATCACTTAATTTATATCTTCTTGAAACAAGACAATGAATTTAAATTGGTATGGCCATTAGCTTGTCGCGATACTAAAATTCTTGAAATGGTTAACAATATGTCAGCAGACACATCTTATACACTAACAGATGATAACAAAATTGGTATATTCCCTCTTGTTGCAGCAGATTCAACTATTTTAGGTGGTATTGTTGCTCACAGCCACGTTGATAAATTGTCACAAAGAGAAATTGATTACCTTGACCAATTAACAAAACAATCTTCAATCACAATTCAACGTGCAAATATGTATGCAGAAGTATTACAACACGCTACATTAGATGCATTGACTGGTTTGAACAACCGTCGTCAGTTTGAAGTTAGATTAAAACAAGCTGTTGCGACAGCAAAACGTCAAAAACACCCACTTTGCGCTATCATGCTAGATATTGACTTCTTTAAAAAGGTTAACGATAGCTACGGTCACGCAGTTGGTGATGAAGTTTTGAAAAATGTTGCGGAAATTATTAAAACACAAGTTCGTGAATCTGATATTCCATCAAGATACGGTGGTGAAGAATTTGCAATTTTACTTCCTTACACAAAACTTGAAGAAGCAGGAAGCGTTGCTCAACGTTTAAGAGCTGCGGTAGAAGCAAAACACGTAGACTTAACACACGTTAAGGATGCTAAAATTAGTGAAATTCAAGTTACAATCAGTGTTGGCGTTTACCAATACAAAGAAGGCGACGAACCTCAACAGTTATATACTAAAGCCGATAAAGCCTTGTACTTTGCAAAAGAACATGGTAGAAACAAAGTTATTATTAATAGAGGCTAGGCATGAAAACTTTTGAAGTAATTTGCAAATCATTAAAAGATACAGAAACCCTTGCAACAAACTTTGCAAAACTTGTCGAAGACGGATGTTTTGTAAACTTGTTCGGAGAAATTGGTGCTGGAAAAACAGCCTTTGTAAAACTTGTTGCGGACAAATTAGACGTAAAAGAACATGTTACAAGCCCTAGTTTTGTAATTTTAAATGAATATCACAGCGGTAAATTACCTATTTATCACTTTGATTTATATAGACTAGAAAATGTTGGCGTAAAAACAATATGTGATGAATTACGCGAATATTCAGAAGGAAAAATTTTGACTTTCGTTGAATGGGCAGAATTTTCTCAAAACGAAATTCCATTCAATAGACTTGAAATAAACGTAACTTATGAAGACAACGACAGCCGTAAATATTCATTTACAGCATTCGGAGAAAAAGAATCACAAATTCTTGAGGAATTACAAAAATGCTACTAACTTTTGATACAAGTTTAGATAAAACATATATTGGTTTAGCCGACGGCTACAAACTATTAGGCACTAAAGTTTTAGAAAACCAAGGCTCTACATACCATTCAACTTATTTAATGTCTTCAATTACTGAACTTTTAAAAGAAAATCATCTAACACCTCAAGACATTACAGAAATTGCAACAAATGTTGGACCTGGAAGTTTTACAGGAATTAGGGCTTGCACAACAGTTGCAAGAGTAATGGCACAACAGTTAGGTTGTAAAGTTTTGGGAGTTTCATCATTAGAAATTCTTTCTCGTGTAAAAAGAACTGGCAAAAAACCACTTGTATTACTTGATGCAAGAAAAAATATGGCTTATGCTTGGGACGAAGAAGTATTAGGAGCTTTAGCAATTGATGACGTTAAAGAAATGATTAAGGCTGATGAATATTCAGTGATTTGCGATGATAGTATGTATAAAATTTTCTCTGAAATTACTGATGATATTGTATCTTACACAACATTAAATGCAAATTTAGCTGAAATTTTAATCAGTATCGTTAACGAAAGACAAAATGAATTAACAACCGATTGGCGTATGCTTACACCACTATACATTCAACCGCCACCAGTATTTGGCAAATAATTCAACCAGTCAATGTATTCTAATTACAAGAGTTCTCAAGTAAGATAAACACATTATGAATAGAGATATCTGCAAAAACTGGACACAATGGCTAATGGAAACTCGTTTTTCATTTTTAACGCCTGAAATGAAAGAACAAACAATGAATTGGTTATCACTTGTTCGTGATAACGTACTTTTTAGAGCAAATATAAAACCCGACCAAACAATTATTGACATTGGTACAGGCACAGGTTTGTTAGCGTTTAAAGCACTTGAGCAACTTAATGGTACTGGAAAAATTATTTTTTCAGACAAGTTTAAAGATTGCCTAGATAGTTGTGAAAAATTCTTGAAGGAACAAGGTGTAACTCAAGGATATGAAATGTTGCAATGTCCAGCAGAACATATACCTCTTCCAGATAATTCGGTAGATACAGCAATGATGCGCTCTGTATTGGTTCATATTGTCGACAAGCAACCTGCGATCAACGAGATATATAGAATTTTGAAAAAAGGCGGACATTTCTGTTGTTTTGAACCAATTATTCGTTCAAACACAAGATATTGGGAATTGACAGAACCTAGCGAAATCAGAAATTACGAAGAATTTAAAAAAGCAGAAAATGATTTTATGACAAACAAAGATGATTCTTTATGTAATTTTGATGAAAACACATTAGCACAAAACTTTGAAAAAGCTGGCTTTTCTGACGGAACTGTAGATGCAGATATTATTCCTTCAACTTACATTGCTAATGCAAAAATGGTTGAGCAATGGTTTGTCGCTCCTCCAGCACCAGACAAACCAACTATTAAAGAAAGATTTTTAAAATATTTTGACGAAGAAACCGTCAATAATTATATTGAAGACGTAAAAAAAGCCCTAGATGGCAAAGAAATTAGCGTTTGTACACGTTCAGTTTACGTAAATGTAATCAAATAATTATAAAAATCTTAATTTTTAAATAAATTTTCAAATAACGATATATAATCAAAATATGGACGAAAAACAATCACAACACGATTTTATATCAACAGTTTCACACGAATTAAGGACACCTCTAACTAGCATCAGGGGGTTCGCGCAAACAATGCTTTCTTCTTGGGATATGCTTGATGATGACAGCAAAAAGCAATTTTTAAAAATTATAGAAGAACAATCAAACCGTTTAATAAAGCTTGTTGAAAATGTTTTGGCGGTTTCAAAAGTTCAAAGCAAAGAAAATTACGTATATAAAAGTGTTTCTGCAAACAGTTCTATAAAAGCGGTTATTCCTATTGTTCAACAGCAATACAAAACTCACAAAATAGTGACTGAATTTAACGAAAAACTGCCCCCAATCGTAGTTGATAACAATAATTTTCAACAAATTATTATAAATCTTGTTGAAAATGCGTGCAAATATTCAAAAGAAGGCTCTGAAGTAAAAGTTAAAACAGATTTTGCCCCTAACGACTTTGCTTCTATAAAGGTTATCGATAACGGTGTGGGTATAAAAGAAGAAGATAAAGAAAAGATTTTTGAGAAATTTTCAAGAATTGATAGCCCACTAACACGTGAAGTTCAAGGTTCAGGATTGGGTTTGTATATTACCAAAAATCTTGTAGAAAATATGAATGGAAAGATTAACGTTGATAGTTCTAAAAACGGTACAACATTTGAAGTGCTTATGCCTATTGGCGACATTGAAAATCAAGCGAGGGCAAAATGCGCACCAAAACATTAATTATCGACGAAAGAAAAGAACTTTCAACTAAATACAAAAAGATTTTAGAAGACTCTTCAAACAAAGTTGAAATTATAAAAGATATTCCGATTGCGCTGAAATTTATTCAGACAAACGAACCTGATTTGATAATAATTTCGGACAGCATAAAAGAAAATATTTGCGATTTCTGTGAACGAATCCGATTTTTAACATACAATATGCGCCCTATTATTGTTGCAATGTCAAAATCAGCCGAACCTGCAGATAAAATCAAAGTTTTGGAAAGTGGTGCAGATGATTTTATTTCAGAACCTGTAAACTCAGATGAATTTAAAATCAGGATTAAAGCTCACATTCGACGTGAATACGAAACAAATTTAGACGTAAAAACAAACTTACCAACAAAAAAATATTGTTACAAAGCAATAAAAAGGGTTCTTGCATCTCAGACTCCTTGGGCGTGCTTAGTTACAGGCATTGATAATTTTTACAGATACAAAGAAACTTACACTGAATTAGCCTCAGACAAAATGCTTCAGACATTTGCTGCAATCATAAATTCAGCTCTTGATGAAAATGATTATTTGGGTTTATTAACGGACAGAGATTTTTTAGTTATAACAACTCCAATAAAAGCAGAAAAGATTGCATCTTTTATGACTTTTGCTTTTGAATCTGTAAAAAACAAGTTCTATTCAGAACACGACTTAGAACGAGGATACATGATGCTTAATGGAGATGAACTTTCAGAACATCGTTGTAACTTTGTAAATGCAACAACTGGTGGCGTTACAAGTGATATCAAGAACTTTACATCACCTGAAGATGTTATCCAAGAATTAAATCAAGCTTATAACTTGGCTAAAAAGAAAGACACCTCTAATTATTTAATTGAACGTCCAAAAATTTCAGGCACAGGCTCTGTAGTAGCTAAAGAATTTAATAATAAAATTGTAATTAAAGAACAAGATGACGCATTAGCACTACTTTTAGCAACATCGCTTGGTTTAAAAGGCTATTCAACGGTAAATTTTGACAAAATTGAAAGTATCGAAAGCTATGCTCCAGCCCTTGTAATACTTGATACTGGCGATGATAAAGAAATGAAAGAGCTTGAATTTTGTCGAAAAATTAAAGAAAGTAATCCTAAAATAAAAATTATCACAACATCAATCTACCATAGCAAAGAAAGCATCTTAAATGCAGGTTCAGACATTTATTTACCCAAACCATATAATATGAATACTCTTGCAAAATGGGTAGAACTTGCGATTAAAGAATTTAATGATTAAATTGCATTCTCGTAAAAATTTCTGTATAATGAAAAAATAAGGAGTTTTTATGAACAATCAAAATTTTATTAATATTTTATTAGTTGCTTTATTCATTGTAATACTTGGCACTTGCTACAATCATTTCTTAAAAGATGACAATAGTGTAGAAGAAAATATTACTACAGCACAAACTGAAGCCCCTCAAACTCAAGAACAAGAGCAACCTCAAGAGCCTGAAACTCCTGATTTAAAAGCTCCAGAGGTTAAATCCAAAGGTAATATTCAATATTCTTCTAACATATTGACTCAATTAAAAACTCAAAAAGAAGTTAACATTGCAATAAATCCGCCAACAGCATACTCTGGAAGAACACAGGAAAGCATCTTAAACGAGCGTAAAGGCTATGTTTCAAAAGTGTTTAATATGCCAAATTACAAACCAATGGAAAGTATTTTTGGCGGAATTGTCAGCGGAAAACCTTGGATTGGCTTAAAAGGTGCTTATTGTGACGGTTGGCGCACAACAAAAGGTAGAACCGACGGACCTTCAGAAGAAAGTGTATTTATGAACAACCCTCTTGGGCTTGTTATGATTGAAATGCCTTATTATACATATTCAGTTCCAAGTTCTTGTTCTGCAACAGCAAAACTTTTACCAACAAAAATTACCGTATCAAAAGACGCAATCAACGTATATTACAATCTTTCAGCTTATCACAATAACTACGTACAACCTGAAGGCAGAAAATACACAATCTATTACCTAAAACCAATCAATGCAAAGGATTTCGGCTACGAATGGGGCTATGTTGCAAACTCAAAAGATGTTGGTTTTTCTGATGAAAACTCAATTATGGATAATGTTTATAACTTCTTAGACTTTATCCACATGGGCGGAGCATGTCAGGTTGAAGGCGGTTGTAACAACGGTTCGCCAAACCAAAGACCACTGGAATTTAGACCTCATGCATTTCCTGCATACATGCAAGTATATTTGTGGAAAGAACGTCCAGAACATACAGCTTCAAATCCAGATATGATAGTTAATTTGTATATGAACTAAAAATTTTATCTACTTGAACTTTGTCTAAATTCTGAACTGATTTTACTGGAGCTGGATTATTATCATACTCATTTACTGACAATTCATACCAAGTAATTCCATACCACTTGCCGAATTTAAAACCTGCATTTTTAAAATCAGCACATTTTTTGAAACCTAAAATTTCATGAAACTTTTTGCTTAACTCATTTGCACTTGTAACACAAGCATATACAGTCTTTACATCTTGCAATTTTAATAAATCAATTAAAGCTGAATAAAGTTTTTTGCCATAACCTTTTGAATGAGCCTTTTTATCCATATAAATTGTAAGTTCAGCCCCCCAACCGTATGCATCACGTTCTTTGAATCTGTGGGCATAAGCATAGCCTAAAATATTATCATTGTCTTCTAAAACAATGTAAGGATAATCTTCTGAAATAGAAATAATGCGTTGTTTAAACTCATCTAAACTTGGAACTTCATATTCAAATGTAATAGCCGTATCAAAATATTGACTATATATGTTTAATATATTCTTTGTATCTTCAATTGTCGCAAATCTAATTTTCATAACTAAATTATAGCATTTAAATTTAAAATAAAGTAAAGACAAAAAATATCATAAAAAAAGACTTGATTTTAATTTTATTTCATGATAAATTTTAGATACGCAGTAAATGCGGGCTATTAGCTCAGGTGGTTAGAGCGCACGCCTGATAAGCGTGAGGTCCCAAGTTCGAGTCTTGGATGGCCCACCATTAAAAAAAGGAAGTCGTCAAGACTTCTTTTTTTATGCATAAAATTAAACTCTACACATCTTTGTTGTACCAAGTTACAACAACTTTAGGAGAAATTTATGAAAGCATTAAAATCTTTACGACTTCACATCGGACTTTTCGGCAGAACTAATGTCGGCAAATCTTCGTTTTTAAATAAAATAACCAGTCAATCTATCTCTATCGTTTCGGATATTGCTGGCACAACAACAGATGTTGTCGAAAAATCTATGGAACTATTGCCAATTGGACCTGTAACTTTTTTAGACACCGCAGGGCTTGATGACACATCAGAACTAGGTAGCAAGCGTATTGAAAAGACACACAAAATTCTTAACCGCTGTGACATTGCAGTTCTTATTACAGACAAATTTAGTTTAGAGAATATTGAAAACGAAATTATTGAAGAATTTAAAAATTTAAACATTCCATACCTTATCGTCGTTAACAAGCAAGACAACAACCTTGAAACAGAATCGGATTACCTAGTAACCTCAACATTAACTGACGAAAAAATTGTAGACAAGTTTAAGGCTGAATTAATAAAACTATTACCTGATGAATTTATAAATTCACCTAAAATTGTTGGAGATTTAGTTGATAAAAAATCCACTGTTATTTTAGTAATTCCAATAGACAAAGAAGCCCCTAAAGGTAGAATTATTTTACCGCAAGTACAAGCTTTGCGCGATTTATTAGATTCAAATTGTATTTCAATTGTTGTTAAAGAATCTGAACTTCAAGATGCATTAGACGGTTTAAAAATTTCACCATCACTTGTTGTTACTGATTCTCAAGCTTTCAAAACAGTTTCTGAAATTGTACCAGAGTCAATTCCATTAACATCTTTTTCAATTCTTTTTGCTCGTTTAAAGGGTAATTTAAACGAATTTATAAAGGGGGCCAGTACAATAGAAAAATTAAAAGATGGTTCAAAAATCTTATTTTTAGAAAGTTGCACGCACCATGCTATAGATGACGACATTGCACGTGTAAAAATTCCACGCTTATTAAAGCAAAAAACTGGCAAAGAACTTGTTTGCGAATACTATACAGGTCATGATTTTCCAGATGTAACAGGTTATGACCTAATAATTCATTGTGGGGCATGTATGACAAATCGCAAAGAAGTACTTTCTCGTATATTAATCGCAACCGAAAAACACGTACCTATTACGAATTATGGAATTGTAATTTCCTATTGTTTAGGAATTTTACCACGTGCCACAAAAATATTTTCATGATATAATCATTTCAAACGAACGGAGAAAAAGAAATGGCAATCACAGTTAAAGATGTAGAACACGTTGCAAAGCTTGCACGTTTAGAACTTACAGAAGAAGAAAAAGAAAAATTTACTCGTCAATTAGGCGATGTTTTGAAATATGTTGATCAAATGAACGAAGTTGATACTTCAAACGTAGAGCCTCTATCTCATCCGATTGATTTTGTAAACGTAATGAGAGATGACGTTGTTCACTACGACCAAACAAAAGAACAACTTATGGCAAACGCTCCAGATGAAGAAAATGGTTTCTTCAAAGTTCCAAAAATCAACTAAACAAATTTTATAAAGTGGGATAACAAAATATCCCACTTATTTTTATAAACCATTGTGGCAAGTTTTATTAACTATCATTAATCAGGGGGAATATGGGTACAAAGTATATTTTTATTACAGGTGGGGTTGTAAGCTCACTTGGTAAGGGCATTATTGGTGCATCTTTAGGACGTTTACTTAGAGCAAGAGGTTTTTCTGTTGCAATTCAAAAATTTGACCCATATATTAACGTTGACCCTGGAACAATGAGTCCATTTCAGCACGGTGAAGTTTTTGTGACTAATGACGGTGCAGAAACAGATTTAGACCTTGGACATTACGAAAGATTTATTGATGCAGACTTTGCGCAAATTAACAACGTAACCTCTGGAAGCATTTATCAAACTGTAATTAACAAAGAACGTAAAGGTGAATACTTAGGCGCTACAGTTCAAGTAGTTCCACACATCACTAATGAAATTAAATCAAGAATTTATAAAGCAACAGAACAATTCAAGCCTGATTTTATGATTATTGAAATCGGTGGAACAATCGGTGACATTGAAAGTTTGCCATTTATTGAAGCAATCCGTCAATTCAAAACAGAAATCGGAATCGGAAACGCAATTTCAGTACATTGTACATTATTGCCATATTTACCAACATCAGGTGAATTAAAAACAAAACCATCTCAACACAGTGTAAATGTATTAAGAAGTTACGGCATTCAGCCAGAAATATTGGTTTGCAGAACATCTTACCCACTACCAGAAGATGAAAAAGAAAAATTGGCTCTATTCTGCTCTGTACAAAAAGATGCGGTTATTGAATGTCGCGACATGAAGAGTATTTACGAAGTTCCATTGGCACTTGAAGAACAAAATATGGCAGCCGTTGTATTAAACCTACTTCAAACTTGCTACAAGCGTGCTGATTTAAAATCTTGGGAAAAACTTGTTGAAAGAATTAGAAATCCAAAACGTACAGTAGAAGTCGCAATTGCAGGTAAATATACTAAATTATCTGATGCCTATATTTCTGTAGTTGAAGCCTTAAAACATGCAGGTTATTCTAATGAAGCAAAAATAAATATTCATTGGATTAACTCTGAAGATTGCGTTGATTATGAAAAATGCAAGGAACTAATGAACGGTATTCAAGCGGTTGTTGTACCAGGAGGCTTTGGTGTTAGAGGCATTGAAGGCAAATTAAACGTTATCAGATACGCAAGAGAAAACAATGTTCCATTTTTAGGCTTATGTTTGGGTATGCAATGTGCAGTAATTGAATACGCAAGACATGTTTTAGGTATTAAAGATGCAAATTCAATAGAATTTTCAGAAGAATGCGAAAAACCAGTTATTGACCTAATGTTAGACCAAAAAGATGTTACTGCTTACGGTGGTACAATGCGTTTAGGTCAATATGAATGCCACCTAAGAAAAAACTCTGTTGCAAGAAAAGCTTACGGAACAGACGTAATTTTTGAACGCCATAGACACAGATACGAAGTAAATAACGCATACATTGACGATTTAGAAAAAGCTGGACTAGTTTTCTCTGGAAAATCACCTAATGGAAAATTAATGGAAATGGTTGAATTGCCTAACCTTGATTGGTTTGTAGCATCACAATTCCACCCTGAATTTAAATCTCGTCCAGAAAGACCTCACCCATTATTCAAAGGTCTAATTGATGCAGCAGTAAAAAAGAGTAAATAATTATGAAAAACTACCAAAAATCTAATGACACTTACGTTTTAAGACTTGATATTGGTCAAGAAATTTGCACTGAAATAAAAAAGTTCTGTTTAGAACATGACATTAAAGGTGCAAGTATTCAAGGTATTGGATTTGCCAATAACATAAAACTTGGGACGTATAACAGTGAAAAGCAAGATTATGATAGATTTACTTTTCCAAAAGGACACGAAATCACTTCTCTTATTGGAAACGTAACAACAAAAGGCGAGGATTTAATTGTCCACTTACACGGGAACTTTTCAAATGAAAAATGCGAAATCATTGGTGGTCATTTATTTGAAGCAACTATTGCATTAACTGCTGAAATCTTTATTCTTAAATTAGACAACATCAAACGTAATATCGAAACTCATCGATTACTTTTTGATTAAACAATTTCACAGCCAGTAGAGATTGTTTTTAAACCTTCTTTGTACCAATAGTCTTCAACAGGGTTAATTTTATCTGACAATATAAAGTAAGTTGAGCCTGAACCAGACATAATCGAATTTGGATTAGCAGATTTTATTTTTTGAAGTTGCTCATAGTCATTGTAAACTGCAGTTTCTAAATCGTTATATAGCAATGGACGAACATCTTTACCTGATTTCAAAAGTTCGATCATTTTGTGTGTATTATCATTTTTAGGCTTATGTTCTAATTGAGCATACTTTTGATATCCTTCTTTTGCACTTATACCAAGGTTATTTGGTTTAATTAATGAAACTGGATATTCTATAAATGGCAGACGTTCAACTGATTCACCTCTACCTTTTGCTAAAACACAACCACCCATTAAAATAACATTCAAATCTGACCCTAATTTTGCGCAAAGTTCGTGCAATTCTTTTTCGTTTAATGGATTATTAAATAAATTATTTATACCTATAAATGCCCCCACCGCATCAGAACTTCCACCCGCAAGTCCAGCTTCGGTTGGAATATTCTTTTGGATATAAACATCAAATTTATGAGGAGTCAAGTTTGTTTTTTCAACAAAAGAAACAATCGCTTTATGAACAATGTTTTTTTCGTTATATGGAAGATTTGGATTATCTCCTGATAAATTTATCTCAAATTTTTGGCTAGGTTCAACGTCAATAGTCAAATAATCATACAAATTAATCATCTGCATTATACTTTGAATATCATGGAAACCGTCTTCTCTTTTGCCTAAAACTTCTAAAGTTAAATTAATTTTTGCGGGAGTTTTTACTTTAACTTGCATAATTCCTCTGAAATTTTACCTAATGTTTCTATTGAAAGGCTTTCGCCTCTTGTATTTTCATCAATATTTAAGTTTTTAAGAGCTGTTTGCACTTTTTCTTTATCAAAACCTCCATTTACAAGAGCATTTTTTACATTTTTTCGACGTTGCCCAAATGCAGCCCTAATTGTCTTTCTAAAATGCGTGTAATCACTTAATTCTAATCTTGGTTTATCGTTAACTTTTAATCTTACAAGTGCTGATGTAACTTTTGGGGCAGGATAGAACGATCGTTGACCTACAATTCTTAGCAATGAACAATCTGCCCAAAATTGAGAAAGAATTGTTAAAAGTCCATATTGTTTGCCTGAAGATTTTTCTGTCGCAACAATTCTTCTTGCAACTTCTTCTTGCACCATAAGAATAATATCTTCAATACAAGCGCGATTTTTATTGTTTAAATCGTCTATTTCACCTAATAAATGAGCAATAATTGGACTTGTGATGTAATAAGGAATATTTGCAACAACTTTTATTTTCTTGCCTTCTACAAGTTCTGCAATATCAGTTTTTAAAATATCTTGATGAACGATTTTTAAATTAGGAGCATCAAGCTCTTGCAAAACTTTTACCGCTTCTTCATCTAGTTCAACAGCTATAACCATGCCAGCATGTTTAACTAAAAGTTCTGTTAAAAAACCAACACCTGGTCCAATTTCTAAAACAACATCATCCTTTGAAAGGTCTGCAAAATCAATAATATCGTGAAGTACATCTTCACTAATTAAGAAGTTTTGTCCTAGTCGTTTTTTTGTTCTAAAATATTTTGCTCGTGTTAAATAGTCCATATTACTAATATTTATAACACAAACAGGCTAATGTGTTTCATTTTTGATTTGATAAGTTAAATAATGTTATAATAAAAATCATAAAGGGATATGTAATGTCAAAATTATTGAAAGAAAAACTAGACTTAAAAGAAGTAAAACAAATATTTATTAATGGGATTAAAGATTCAACAGAAGAACTTAAAATCGGCTTTGAGTACGAACGTTTGCCTATCTTAACTGAGAATAACAACTCCGCACCTTATGAAGGTATTGACGGTGTTTGCGAGGTTTTAAGACTTTATGCAAGAAATGAAAATTGGGATTACTTGCTAGATAAAAATAACATTATTGGTTTAAAAAAATTACATAATACACTAACACTTGAACCTGGTTCTCAAATGGAATTGAGTATAAAACCATATAGAAGTATCAAAAAAATCGAACAAAAAATTAATGAACTTGATTCTGCTCTTTTACCACTTTTGAACGAATTTGATATAAAACTTTTGAATTATGGCGTTTCAGTTTTATCAACTTACAAAAATATAAAGCTATTGCCCAAACGCAGATATCATATAATGGCAAATTATTTATGGGGAATTTTGTCTGATGTAATGATGCGAGAAACAGCAGGGATTCAGGCTGGCTTTGATTACACAAGCGAAGAAGATGCAATGCGCAAATTTAGGTTAGCAAATATGCTTTCACCTTTTGCAACTGCAATGTTTGCCAATTCCCCAATCAGAGGCGGAGTTGATACAGGATATAAGACATTTAGAGCACTTGCATGGCTTAATACTGATTCTGAGAGATGCGGATTAAACCTAAATTTAGAAAGTTTTGATGATTATATAAACAAAATTTTAAAAACTCCAATGATAATGTTCCAACGCGAAGAAGAAGTCCACGCAGTTAATGGCACAATGTCACTAGAGCAATTTATGACACATGAATACTTAGGCGAAATTGCAAACCTTGACGACTTCAAACTGTCTGCAAACTTGTATTTTCCAGATGTTCGATTAAGAAAATTTATTGAAATCAGAAATCAAGATTGCGTAGGCAAAGGACTTCAATACGCTTTGCTTGCTTTCTATAAAGGAATTTTGTATTCAGAAAAATCAATGCAAGAAGTTGAAGTGTTATTCAAAAATTATAAACCTCAACACATTACAGAATTGAGATATAACATTCCAAAACTTGCAACTCAAGCTCTTTTTGCCAACATAAAAGCAAAAGATATTATAAAAGAACTTTTAACAATTTCTGAAAACGGTTTGAATGAAATGAATGAAGGTGAAGAAAAATATCTTGAGCCCATTCAAGATTTAGCTTATCAAGGCTTATGTCCTGCTGATATTATCTTGAAAAATTGGTATGGTTCTTGGAATAAAGATATTAATAAATTAGTAGAATATGTATCAAACTAATTGTTACTAAAATTGATGCCACAGACATTAGTTCAAATTTAAAATCAGGGTATGGACTTGCATCTTTGGTTCTTCAAAATGACAATATGGATTATTTGAAAGCCACAAATGGCACTTGCAAAAACGGTAAAGTGCTTAGTTGGACAAATACTTCTTGCAAGTAAAAAGTTTTTCCTAGAACAATCAAAACCTTCTGTCATTCATAATGACAAAATATTTTATAATTACAAATGTAAACATATTGCCTTTATAGCTGTATTTGTAGTATAATTGACACAATGGAACAACTTAGGGAACAGCTAAAAAATACTGCAACTTTTCAGTTTTTGAAATTAATTGCAGATGAATTTGAAGTTTTTTTCACAACGCTTGGAGAGATTATGATTCAAGGGCTGTCTACTCTAAAATACATTTTTACTGGACAAATCAACTGGAAAGCGGTTATTGAGCAATCTTCTCGTTTTGGCGTAAGCTCTTTACCTATCACGATTTCTATTGTAAGTATGACCTCAATCATTGTAGCCATGCAGGTAGCTGGAGAAATGGTTAAGCAAGGCGGTGGAAACTATGTAGGAATGATGGTTGCACTTTTGACCGTCCGCGAAACAGGTATCATTATGTCGGGCTTTGCAATTATTTCAATGATTGGCTCATCTTTGGCTTCTGAACTTGCAACAATGCGAGTTACTGAACAAATAGATGCTATGAAGGTTTTGAGCGTTGACCCTATAAAATACTTATTTGTTCCACGAGTAATTGCTGGAACTTTAATGATGCCACCTGTATTAATCGTAGCATCAACTTTCGGTATTCTAGGTGGTGGTTTAGCCTCAACTATGGCATCAGAATTAAGCTACAAGGCTTATTTTTCATCAGTTTGGGCTGGATTATATATTTATGACATAAAAGTTGCAATCGCAAAAGCCTTTGTTTACGGGTTTACTATTGCATTAATCAGTTGCACTTGCGGTTATATCGCTAAAGGTGGTGCAAAAGGCGTAGGTTTAGCAACAACAAAGGCGGTTGTTTGGTCTTTTGTTGCAATAGTTATTTGGGATTTAGTTTTCTCAATAGCATTTTTCTTCTAAGGATAAAAAAATATGATAAAAGTAGAACATTTAGTAAAATCATTTTATGATAAAACAGTTTTAAAGGATATTTCGTTTGAGGTAAAAGACGGTGAAACATTAGCAATAGTTGGTTTTTCTGGTTCTGGTAAAAGTACCATTTTAAAAATTATTTGCGGACTTTTAGAGGCTGATTCTGGTACAATTCAAACTTCAGAAGGCGATATTGCAATGGTATTCCAATATTCAGCTCTATTCGATTCTTTAAATATCTTTGATAACATTAGTTTTGCACTTCAAGAAAGAAAAGATTTACGCAAAAAATATTCTCAAGCAGATTTAGAAAAAATTGTTGAAGAAAAACTTAAGCTAGTAGGTTTGCAAGGCATTGAAAACAAATTTCCGTCAGAGCTTTCAGGCGGTATGCAAAAACGTGTAAGTTTTGCCCGTGCAATTGTAACAAACCCTAAAACAATCCTTTATGATGAACCAACAGCAGGGTTAGACCCAATTTCTTCAACATTGATTGAAGATTATATCGTGAGATTAAAAGAAACTACTCACGCATCTTCAATTGTTGTAACTCACCAAATGTCGACAATTATGAGAACCGCAGACCAAGTTCTTATGTTATATGACGGCAAAGCCGTATTTCAGGGCACTCCACAAGAAATGTGCAACGCTGGAAACGATTACACAAAACAATTTGTAACATCATCGTTAACAGGTCCAATGAAAATGTTAACAGAGTAGTTTTTTTGATATAATTAAATTAATTTAAAATAGGTAAGTAAACATGGATAAAATCAAATCATCATCATTCAAAGTAGGCGTTTTAACACTTATAGCACTTGTAATCTTAATACTTACAATTCTATGGGTAAAAGGTAGAGCATTCTCATCTGCTGAAAGAATTGAAGTACATTTCAAAGACGTAAACGGTATGAGAGCTGGCTCTGGCGTACAAATGATGGGGCTAAGAGTAGGTCAAGTAGAAGAAATTACACCTGTCGTTGACGGTGAAAAGAGCTACGTAAAATTAAAGTTCGTTATCACTGAACCAAATATCACTATTCCCAAAGCATCTATGATTTCTATCCAACAATCAGGCTTGATTGGTGAACAATTCCTTGAAATTACACCACCCAAAACAAGAACTTTGTACTTGCCTGTAGTTGGTAAAAACTTAATCTTCAAAGACGATCCTGTAGAAATAAAACTTGATGACAAATACTATGATGTAGGTTACATCAAAGATACAAGAGTTGTTTTGACAAAAACAATTCCTCTTTTAATGCAAGATAAAGTAAAAACAACTTATGCATACAAAATTGACTACGTCGTAAATATGCCAGGGTTAATTTTACCTGAATTTATGAAGGGTGAACAAATTAAAACAAAAGGTGTAAACAAAATGAGAATTTCAGCACTAGATAACGAAGCGTTGCCATATCCTCAAACAGATTCACCTTATACAGTAATTGAGCCAATGAGAATTTCAGACTTTATGGATTTGCAATATAAAGCTGCTGCATCATTGACCGAAACAAACCAAAAAGTTAATGACCTATTGTCTGATAAAGTTATTAGCGATTTGAAACAATCTGTTGTAAACATCAACGCTTTAACAGCACAAGCAACAACTACAATGGAAAAAGCTGAAAAATTGATTGATTCTTCTAACGAGGATTTAAATCAAATGATGAAAATGCTTGATAGCTTTACTAAAAACTTTGATAAACTTACAAAACTTGCTGATAATATTGTTGGAGACCCTCAATTTAAACCAACTATGTTTGAAGCTACAAAAGCAATGACAAACTTTACAAACAACTTGAATAAAGTTATGGATAACACTGATGCTAAACAACTTGGTGCAGATTTGAATGCAATTGTTAGCAACGTAAACGATATTAGTGCATCAGTTAATATGATGACTAAAGACCAAAAACTTAAAACTCAAGTGTTTGAAACAGTTACTAACGTAAACAAAGCTATGGTTGATTTGTCAAAAGCATTGGAAGTTGTAAACTCAATGAGTCCAACAGAAAAATGCCAAATGACTCAAACTCTTAACGACGTAGCAAAAACAGCAAGCAATTTAAGAAAATTCACTGATAAATTGAATAAGAGATTCTTATTATTCAGATTGATGTTCTAAATTATGAATTTAAAAAACGAAATTACTAAAATACATTACAACATAAAATCTAATGCTTGGCTTGAGCCAATCTTAGATTTTATGGCTGTATTTTATAGTAAAATTAC
>CALBKW010000124.1 GCA_937895785.1 uncultured Candidatus Melainabacteria bacterium
CCGCCTCTTTCATACCAAGGTGAAAGGAATGCTCTGCAACCCATTGGAGAGATTACTCGCTTGTATTTTTTGTACATGCTTGCAATGTAGCCTTCTCCTGTCATTGACAACCAATCAGGATACATTGATTTTTTAGAACATTCAACGCCTGCATCAAACAAGTCTTCTAATTGACCACCTTTTCCGTGTAATTCTTCATCATATAAGAATACGATTTTAGGGAATAATACAGGTTTTTTGTTATTCTTTTTGCCTTGACCTTCTTGTCTTACTTTTAACATCATTTTTGATGCCATTTTTTCAAACAATTCAGTACCAAGACCTAATGTCATTGTAATGAATGGATAATCACCACGGCTAGATGCTACAGTGTTAAATTTGTATTCCCAACCTTGGAAACCATCGTGTAAGTCTTTTTCAACATCTTTAATTGCTTCTTCTTTTGCTTTGTGAGCTTCAACACCCATATCAACATATCTTTGGTAATTTTTGTTGAATGTTTTTTGAGCAAATGGAGCTAAGATTTTATCAACTTCTGGAACTGTAAATCCACCGTATTGTTGGCTTGCTGCCGCCATAACGATATCACCAATTACATCAAAAGCAACTTCTAATGTTTTTGGTTCGTTGTACCACAAGTTACCCATTTCAAAACCGCCTTTTAAAACGTTAGCAACGTCAAACAAACAGCAGTTCATAGTGTCACGTCTTGCAGACATATCGTGAATATAGATATATCCATCACGTGTTGCTTGTAATTCTGGTACTGTTAAAAAGAATTTTTTGTATAATTCTTTGTTTAATTGATTAAAAATCAATGAACGTTTTGTAGAAACTAAAGCTGAATCAGAGTTTGAATTTTCTTTATCTCCGATATACATAATTCTTTGGCTTTCTTGATATACTTTGTCTAGCATATTTACAAAGTCGATTTTGTAGTCACGATAGTTTCTGTAACTTTTTGCAACTTTTGGGTTTACATTTTCTAATGCGTTTTCTACAATACAGTGCATTTTGAAAATTTCAATTTCGTTTTGGCGTGATTCTAAAACACTCCAATTTACGTAATTACAAATATCTTCTAATTCTTTATCTGTAAATTCAACAAGCATTCTTGCTGCAGATTTTTTAACAGCTTTAACTACTTTTTGAACATCATAATCTTCTTTAGTGCCGTCTTTTTTAATAACTTTCACATTATTAACAGCTAATTTTGATGCGATTTCTACTATCTTACTAACGGGTTTTACTGCGTTTAATGATTTCGGCTTTGTTATTGATGATGCAGCTTCTTCGTTAATTTGTACAACTTTTCCATTGTCTAATTGTGGCATTAATTAATCTCCTTTTTACGAAAAGAAGGCAGAAATAGGATAAATTTCTATGCTCTTTTTGTTACGTTCCCGAATTCCTGTCCCTGAGGTATATCATACTACTTAAGTGCCGGCTATTACGGCTTCGGACCTGCCGATGAATTACACATCACATTCCTTAAATACTACACCAATATTATAGCAAAAATTTTTGAGGCATGGAAGGTTTATTAACAAAATTTAATCTGTTTGATGTATTTAATTTTTTAATGTTTTTGGTATTTACAGACGGGTAAAGGCTTACAGATTAAGAAGTTTTGTAAAGTTGTTTTTGCTGTTGATTTTTAACTTTAAAAATCGCTAAAAGCCAACAATTACGCTCTTGGATGGGCTTGTTCAAATACATCTTGCAAGTGTTTAGTTGAAACATGTGTGTAGATTTGTGTATTCGATATGCTAGCATGTCCCAAAAGTTCTTGCACAACCCTTAAATCAGCACCATTTTCAATTAAATGTGTTGCAAAACTGTGACGAAACATGTGTGGAGTAACGTGTTTTGGAAGTTCAATAGTTTCAACAACGCTATTTATAACATTTCTTACCGTTTTGTTTTGTAATCTATATCCAGTATTGTTTATAAATACTGGTGTTGAATCTGTAATTGGTTCAAGCGGAAAACCTTTTGCCACAAGGGGTCTTGCAGTATTTATATAATTTTCTAAATATTTTTTCGCTTTATCTGAAATAAGTACAATTCGCTCTTTTGCACCTTTACCAAAAACGGTAATTTCATTATTTTCTAAGTTTAAATCACCAAAATTAAGCCCACTAAGCTCAGAAATACGCATTCCTGTTGCCCACAAAAGTTCCAAAATTGTACGATTTCTGTATCCTGCTGGAGTGTCAATCTTTATGCCGTTCATAATTTTTTCAACTTCTTCTGTAGTCAAAAATTTAGGCAAAGATTTTGGTCGCTTTGGCGCACTAAGATTGGTTGTTGGGTTTGTATCAACTAATCTTTCCCTATACAGATATTTATAAAAAGTTCTGATAGATGCAATTTTTCGTGCAAGGGTAGTTTTTTTGTAATTAAATTTTTGAATAAAATACAAATAATCTCTGACTTTTGCAAAATTAACAGTCAAACAAGAAGCTTCGTCAAGCCATAACAAATAACTCATAACATCAGAATAATAAGCTTTTGCCGTATGTTTTGAAAAATTCTTTTCCACTAAAAGATAAGTTTTATAATCTTCTAAATATGTTTTTGACTCTTTATTTAGCGACATAATATTCCTACTTACGCACGATTTTTTTTCGTTAGCGCTATTATACAATATTTTTGTATAATTTAGAAATAATTTACAAAATTGAGGATAAGAAATGAGATTAAGCAAAACTTTAGTCATTACAACTGCGGTTATAGGGCTTGCTACAAGTGGTTTTTACACAGATGTTCAAGCAAAACCAAGAAAATCACCTAAAAATACTCAAAAAGTTGTAAAAGTCCAAATTGCAAAAACTTATAATGACATTGATAAAATGATTGACTACGGTAACTATGCAACTGCAGACAGACTTTTGAATGATTTGTTAAAGAAAAATCCAAATGACATTACAGCTCGTTCTCTTTATGTGATTTCACTTGCAAAACAAGAAAAATTTGATGTTGCACAATCTCAACTAAATTCTCTATTACCAAAATTCTCAAAAAATGCTAATCTTCATTATGCTCAAGGTGTTTTAAACGTAAAACGTCAAGCAAGTTCTGATATGGAATATAGAGAAAAATCAGAAGAACTTTTAAAACGCGCACAAAATGAATTTAATACAGCTTTAATCATCAACCCTAGATATTATCAAGCTTATAACGCTTTAGGCGTAATTGAATTGAATACTGGTAACTGGAATAAAGCTCGCCAATACTTTGGCAGAGCTATTGAAGTAGAGCCTAATTACGCTACTGCAATAGATAATTTAGGTACTGTTGATTATTTACAAGGAAAACACGATTTAGCCCAAAAACGCTTTTTAAAAGCAATCTCACTAAATCCAAACAGTTCAACAGCTTATTTTCACTTAGCACAAATTTATGACAAAAAATCTTGTTATTCTCAAGCACTAGATGCTTTAGACCATTCATTAAGAATTAAGGGTAATTCCTCAGTTGCATACAATTTACGTGGAGAAATCCTTAAAAAACAGGGTAATGAAACTGCAGCAATTGAATCCTTCAAAAAATCAATCGCTCTAAAACCAGAAAATACAAAGCCTTACATTAATTTAGCAAAAATTTATGAACGTAGATTTGACAACGAACTTGCAATCGCAAACTTGAAATCTGCACTAGCAGTAAATCCTGCACAATATTCAGTAAAATTAAAAGTTGGCGAATTATCTTTATTAAAAGGTGATTACAACGAATCTTTAAAATATTATTCTTCACTTGTTGGAGTTGAAGGCTATAATGCAGATGCTTTAAAAGGTATGGCAAACGCTTATTTTGCGCAAGTTAGGGATACTGCAAGTAAAAGTGCGACAGCTAACAAAAAAGAATTGCAAACTGCTTACAACAATATTGAAAAAGCACTTCAAGCAAACCCTAACGACTTAGATTTGTATCTTGCAAAATTAAAAATGGCGAAATTGACAAACCAAGAAAAAGCCACACAAGAAACTTTAGACAAAATTATAAATGCGCCTGTTAGAGGTCTAAATGACCTACTTGCAAAAGGTGATGCTTATTATGCGATGAATAAATACCAAGATGCAAAGAAAACTTTTGAAAAATCAGTTGTATTTGCAGAAAGTTTAGATGATTACTTGTATGTAGCTGAAATTTTAACTTACGATAAATTTTATCCAAGTGCAAAAGATGTTCTAAGAAAAGCCTTAATAGTTGACCCGTCTAACGAAGAGGCTATTCATAATTTGAACTATATTATGAGTATGGAACGACAATCTGAATCTTTATACAAAGATGCTAAGTTCTTCCAAAAGAAAGACAAAAACAGAGTTTTTGCAAGAGAATATGCCCTAAAAGCTCTTGATTACAACCCTACAAACTATGAAGCAGCTCTTTTAAGTGCAAAATTATGTGAAAAACAAAAACATTATGCAGAAGCAATTGATGCCTACAAAGTTGTTGCAGGGTTAGAAATTAAGCCAAGAAAAATCAAGAAAATGAACAAAAAGATTGTCAAACTTGAGAAAAAATTGGCTAAAATCGACAAACGTTACATGAAAAAAGAAAATAAAGAATTTAAAAAATGTCAAAACAGATCAACGCTAAGTTTATAATAAGTGCAGAAAAACTAAGCCAATGCCCGAATTTCACACTTGCTGAATTTCCGTTATTAGGTCGTTCAAATGTTGGTAAATCCTCATTTATCAACTGTTTGAGCAATAACAAAAAATTGGCTAAAACATCTAATACTCCAGGGAAAACAAGGTTAATAAATTTCTTCAATTTTTCTGAACAATTTATGATTGCCGACCTTCCAGGATATGGTTATGCCAAGGTTTCAAAAGAAGCTCAAGCAAAATGGCAACGATATTTGGAAGAATATCTTTTAAACCGTGAACAAATCTGCTCTCTTGTACAACTTGTTGACGGCAGACACGAACTTCAAAAAAACGATATCCAAATGCGTGAATGGGTTAACGCCTATGAGATACCTATATTTACTGTAGTTACCAAAATGGATTACGTACCTAAAAACAAGGTGCTAAATGTTTTAAAATCAGTAGAAAAACAATTCGGTGGAGTTGTTTTGCCTTTCAGCGCAATTGATAGACGTTATTGCGACGATATTTTTGCACACCTTTTAGAATTGAGTAAAGAAAATAAAGAAGAAAATCAATAATAAGTAGGTCAGGCATTGCCTGACAGATATTTCGCTATTCTAAATTCATTTCATTAATTCCATACTTATTATCAAAATTGCACCAATCTAACTCATAAACTCCTTTATTTACATACTTTTTAAAGGTTGAGTATTTCCATTCTTTTGGAGGTATGGAATAATGTTTCATAGAATTAAAATGAATATAATCAATGTGACGGTGTAAATCATTTTCATTGATAATGGTGTGTTCCCAATATCGTCTTTGCCAAATATTTGCTTCTCTGGTGGTGATATTTAATGTGTGTTTTATTTTAGAAAGTTTTGTAAAAGAACTTTTAATAAAGCCTATGATTTTAGGATATTCTTTAATGTCCTCAGGTCTCATTATCATGTGAAAATGATTAGGATTAATGATAATTGCGATAATTTCAAATCTGTATTTTTCTTTTGCAAGTTTAAATGCTTTTCGTAAGAACGATATATTATCAATTAAAATGTTCTCTCTGTTTTTTGTAACAACGGTTATAAAAACTAGAGAGTTTTCAATAAAAATACGTTTGTAATTCATGTTTTTAATTTTATTACAAAAGTTTCTATATGTCAGGCAATGCCTGACCTACTTAAATTTTACTTTTATATTTTTTTAGCTCTTTTTTAACTAACCATTCGTCATTTTGGGGATTTACAAGTTTTTTACCTGTAAAATAGAAACTAGGACAAGAATTTCCGTTATATTGCCAAGCCACAATTTTATTTTCTTTATTGACTTCAATAATTTTATTACAAGAACTATTCATTGTATAACCACCGTTTACTGTTGTTGTAGTTGTTATAGTTGAATTATAAAAATTAGGTGTTGATGTACTAGTTGTACTTGGTGGAACATATATTGTAGAGTTTGTATACCAATAAAATAAATGTTTATTTGCAATATTCTTTTCTTCATTTGGATACCCCCAGCTATTAATTACATCTTCAATTGAGTATCCAATCCATGAATTCAATGCTTTTTTCATAAATGCTTCGGCAAAAGCACTAGGACTACACATACAAAAAATTACTGCTGATAAAAAGTAGACGGCTAATCTTTTCATAAATACCTCAAAGCTAAGTTATTTAGTGAAATTATACACTATAAAAATTTAGAATCAAACAAATATTTTTTCTGTGATAACTTGTAGGTCAGGCATTGCCTGACATCTTGACATTAAAATCTTTTAGTGAAATAATCTTTTTGAGAATTGTTATCAGTTTTAAGGAAGATTATGAATTACTCAGCGCAAAAAGAAATTGTTTTAAAAGCATTGAAGGATAATGTCGTTCACCCAACGGCAGAGTATTTGTGTGATAAAATCAGAGAAGTTTACCCAACGCTAGGTGTTGCAACGGTATACAGAAACCTTAACAAAATGGCTGAAGGTGGTATTATCAAAAAAATTGATGGTTTAGAGCCTAAAGCTCATTTTGACCATAACACACATGAACATTATCACATGATGTGTGACAAGTGTAAACGTGTTTTTGACGTTTCTAGTAACGTTGCACCAAACATCTTGGAAAAAACTGAAGATGAAATGCATTGCAAAGTTACAAGCTATGATGTAATTCTGCACGGAATTTGTGAAGATTGTTTAAAAGAAGAATAAAAAGGAAGGTTAAATTATGCTAAACGAAAAAATGGAAAAAGAATTTAATGAACAAATTAACAAAGAATTATTTTCTGCTTATTTATATTTAGATATGAAATCGAGATTTGCAGAAATGAACTTGCAAGGTTTTGTAAACTGGATGGATGTACAAGTTCAAGAAGAAAAAGCTCACGCAATGGGCATGTACAACTACGTTTTGGAACGTGGTGGAAAAGTTGAACTTTTGGCAATCGACAAACCAGAAGTTGAAGGTAAAACTCCATTAGAAATCTTCGAACAAGTGCTAAAACACGAAGAATTTGTAACTTCAAGAATTAACCACTTAATGGACGTAGCTGATGAAGTTAGAGATAGAGCTGCATTGTCATTCTTGGATTGGTACTTGAAAGAACAAGTTGAAGAGGAATCAAATGTAGGTGGCGTTTTAGCTACATTAAGATTAATTGGAGAAGACAAAAAAGCATTGTTAATGTTAGACAAAGACCTTGCTGCAAGAACTTTTGTTGCACCTGTGATTGGTTAAAAGGCTAACAAAAATATTAATTAAAAAAGTGCTATCTGTACCTTGATGGCACTTTTATTATTTCTATTTTATTAAAAGTTGCGATTTTTATTTTGTAAACTTATGTAACAGAACATGCCAAAACCCTCAAGTTTACATGGTTTTAAGCCGATAATACACATGTAGTGAACGCAGTAGAAGGAGCAAAACTATGGGAATGTCAGCATCACAAGCAAGATTACTTACAATTACTTCACGTATGAACGACGTTGAATTGCGTTCACAACAAATCGCAAATACAAAAATTAGACTTGCAGACGAGTCTGAACAAGTTGCTAACAAATATACGGCAGCTTTAAACGCAAGCAAGTTTACATATACAGATTATTCATCAGGTCAAGCAAAAACAGTTGCAATGACTGTAAAAAGTATGAGCTTAGCAGGTTCAGGTTATAGATTGGTTTCATCAGACGGAAAAAGAGTTATTTCAAAATCTCAAGCACAAAGCTTCCAAGCATCTATATCTTCATACAAAGCAGACCACACATGGGCTGGCGCTACAAATTCTGATGTCGAACACTTCAGAAACGCTCAAGCAGTTTATGGTTTACAAGAAAAATTCGGTGTAAGTAGCTTCAAAGAAGCTTGTAAAATATGTGGTGTTGAAGAAGGCGGCTGGGATAAATTAGTTGCTTCAGGCAAAGTTACTCAATCAGAAGTTGATGCTTATAATGCTCAATTTGAACAAATGTTTAACGCATCTTCAGGGTCAACATACAACAATGGAAATACTATTCAAGCAGACGGCTATGTTGTAGTTGATGATGAAAGTTTTAACGACCCAACTTGGTTATATCAAGCAGTTGAAAGTGGTCAATTCAGAATTGAACAACAAACAACAGAAGGTTGGAAAGAAACTTCAACATCTTCTAACACTCAAATTGCAATTCAATCAGATGATACAAACTTAGCTAGAGCAGAAGCTGAATACAACGCTGATACAGCAAAAATTAATAAAAAAGAAAAGAAATTAGATCAACAAATGAAAGAAATGGATACTGAACACTCAGCATTATCAACAGAATATGATTCAGTTAAGTCATTAATCAGCGATAACATCAGTAAATCATTCCAATTGTTCTCATAAGATTAGTTTATAAAAGCAAGTTATTTATAATACAAAAAGGCGCGGAGCGTATACGCTCCGCGCCTTTTTAGTGTTTTTCTATAAATTATAGATACGAAATTGTTTCGTTGTACATAATAGTTCTCAAATCCATTTCTGAATATATTTCAGGATATGTTTTTAAGAATTTGTCGATATCATAAGTCAAAAGCCATTTGTCCAATTTGTCATGAACAACTGGATAATCATTATCTTCTTTAAGTTTTTCAATGTATTCACGTACAAGTCTATCGACTTTGCTACGTTCCATTGTTGTTCTATTGGATTTTTTTTCTTCGACTTTATCGTTTTCTTTAGTTTTTTGAGTTTCTTCTTTTTGTGCTTTCTTTTCTACTTTTTCTTGTGCAGTAGCTACAGCTTCTGTTTGTCTTGTAGATGTTACTTTTGATACTGCTTCGACCATAGGCAATCCTCCTCTCTTTTTAAGTGGCATTCTTAATATCGACAAATTCAAAAAAAACTTTAGAAAATTTCTTTAAAACTATAAGTTTTATTAAGTTTTTTTCTGTTATAATCATGTTTGAATAAAATACAAAAATTTATGAGGATAACGATGGCAGAAATCAGACAAGAATTTATTGAACAAGCAGAAAAAATCGGTAGAAGTTGCGAAATTTTACCTGGTGGAGTTATGGAATTAGCTCAAAAGCTTCAATATTCACACGATAATCATAAACCTTTACGCATAAAATTGGGTATGGACCCAACTCGTCCAGACTTACATTTAGGTCATACAGTTGTAATGCGTAAATTAAGAGAATTTCAAAAATTAGGACATAAAATTGTTCTAATCGTTGGTGGCGCAACAGCAATGGTTGGGGACCCTTCTGGTAAATCAGAAACTCGTCCAGCTTTAACAAAAGAACAAGTTGATGCAAATGCAGCAACATATTTTGAACAAATTTCTAAAGTTATTGATGTAACTGACGTTGAAGTTACAAACAACGCTGATTGGTTACACAAATTGAGTTTTATGGATATGCTAAAACTTGCATCTAACGTTACAGTTGCACAAATGATGACTCGTGACGACTTCGCAAAAAGATATTCTGAAGGTAAACCTATTGCCATTCACGAATTTTTCTATCCTTTAATGCAAGCTTACGATTCTTATGAAATTGATGCAGATATTGAATTTGGTGGTACAGACCAAAGATTTAATACTCTTTTAGGACGTGATATTCAAACTGCATACGGCAGAAAATATCCTCAATTGGTAATGTTATTACCATTGTTGGAAGGTACTGATGGTGTTGTTAAAATGAGCAAATCATATCCAGAACACTGTATTTCATTAACAGATAGTGCAAACGACATGTTTGGTAAAGTTATGAGTATTCCAGATACTCTAATTTTGAAATACTACGAACTTTTGACAGATTTAGAAAATAACGAAATCAAAAAAGTTCATGATGATTTAGAAAACAATGCGTGCAACCCTCGTGATTTAAAATTACGTTTAGCACACATTATTACAGAAGAATATCACGGCAAAGAAGGCGCTGATAAAGCTCAAGAAGCATTTATTAACGTTGTTTCAAACAAGGGTATTCCTGATGACATTCCAGAATACAAACTTGTTGAAAGCCAAAATATTTTAGATTTATTATTGGAATTAAAATTTATTCAATCTAAGGGCGAAGGCAAACGTCTAATTCAAGGCGGTGGCGTTAAGTTCGAAGGTGAAAAAGTAGCAGAACCTACATTCTTAGTTGAAAATGAAGGTATCTTGCAAGCAGGAAAGAGAAAATTTGCAAAAGTAGTGAGGTAGAAAAATGAAAATTTACGAAAATGTGTTGGAATTAATTGGTAAAACCCCTATGGTAAAATATAATGACAATATTTTACTAAAATTAGAATTTCTAAATCCCTCGCACTCGGTAAAAGATAGAGCATCATTCTATATGCTTAACGAGGCAAAAAAACAAGGCTTAATCAACAGGGATACAGTTGTAATTGAACCAACAAGTGGCAATACTGGTATTGGTTTGGCTATGTGCTGTGCAGTTATGGGCTTAAAAATTATTATCGTAATGCCTGAAAGTATGTCTATTGAAAGACGTAAAATGATTCAAGGTTACGGTGCAGAACTTGTTTTGACTCCAAAAGAACAGGGTATGCAAGGCGCTGTTGATAAAGCAAAAGAACTTACAGAACAATACAAAAATTCATTTATGCCAATGCAATTTGCTAATATGGCAAACCCTTTGGCACACATTGAAACAACTTCAAAAGAAATTTTTGAAGATACAGACGGAAAAGTTGATATTTTCGTAGCTGGCATTGGTACAGGCGGAACTGCAACAGGTGTTGCAAAAGGCTTAAAGGATTTGAAACCAAGCGTTAAAGTCTATGGTGTTGAACCTTTAGAAAGCCCTCTTTTAACAGAAGGTAAAGCTGGTCCACACAAAATTCAAGGTATTGGTGCAAACTTTGTTCCAGAAATATATAAAAATGGAAAATTGGACGGAGTTATGACAATATCAGGCAGTGAGGCTATTGAAAAAGCAAAACATTTAGCAAAAAATAAAGGTATTTTAGCAGGCATTTCATCAGGTGCAAACCTTGCTGCAGCGTTAAAATTATCAAAACAAAACCCTGATAAACTTATCGTTACAGTAATGTGCGACTTTGGTGAAAGATATTTATCTACGGAGTTATTTAGCTAATGCTTGATAGAGCAATATTTCACATAAAAGATGATATAAAAACAATTTATGAAAAAGATCCCGCAGCGAATAACATTTTAGAAGTTATTTTCTGCTATCCAGGGTTGCACGCACTTTTAGCTCATAGATTGTCACATAAGCTTTATAAATGGAAAATTCCTTTTATACCTAGATTTATCTCATTTATAATGCGAATTTTGACAGGTATTGAAATTCACCCAGGAGCTGAAATTGGCGAAAGATTCTTCATTGACCACGGCGAAGGTGTTGTAATCGGTGAAACTACAATTATTGGTAATGATGTTTTGATTTACCAACAAGTAACTTTAGGTGGAACAGGCAAAGACAAAGGTAAACGTCACCCAACCTTGATGGACGGTGTTATTGTTGGCGCTGGTGCAAAAGTTTTGGGTAATATTACCCTTGGAAAACACGTAAGAGTCGGCGCAGGTTCTGTTGTTGTTGAAGATGTACCAGATTTTGCAACCGTCGTAGGTATCCCTGGACGAATTGTTAAACAAAAATATTATGATGAAAATGGAACTCTAATGCACAACCGCATTCCTGATCCAGTAAAATGTAAAATAAACCGTATGACTTATGAAATTAAGGAAATTCAAGAAAAATTAGGTATAAAACACGAAATGCCAAAAGATTCTTGTGATGATTAATTATGGAAATTATAAATCAAATTGTTGAAGAATTTAAGAAAAACGAACTCGTTGAGGCGATTGCTTTAGCGGGTTCGTTGGGTTCTAATTCTTCTGACGAAATGTCTGATTATGACATTTATATTTATTCAAACAAACCTATTAATGTTGAATTTAGACAAAAAATTGCAGAAAATTACTCAGACAAATTTGAAATAAATAACCAATATTTTGAAACAGGTGATGAATGGATTTTGCGTGACAGCAATAAAGTTATTGATATCATGTACCGCAAGCCTTCTGACATAGAGGGCAATATAAATTGGATTTGGAAAAATCATAATGCTTGCGTTGGTTATACAACTTGTTTTATTTTTAACGTAAAAAATTCTGAGATTCTTTATGACAAAAATGGTTGGTACAAAAATTTGCAAGAATCTGTAAGCGGTGAATACCCCAACGAATTGCAACAAAACATTATTGCAAAAAATTTGCCGTTATTGAATTTCAAACTTGTAGCATCATTTATTGAACAAGTAGAAAAAGCAATAAAAAGAGATGATTTAATCAGCGTAAATCATAGGATTTCAGCATTTTTAGCAAGTTACTTTGATGTTTTATTTGCAAAAAATAAAGTTCTTCATTGTGGTGAAAAAAGATTAAAAAATTTTGCTATAAAAAACTGTAAAATCTTGCCTAAAAACTTTGAAAATGATATAAATGAACTATTCACAAAAGATGATAAAGTTAAAACTTTAAAATCTTTGGCGAATAACTTAAAAGACATAATTTAAAAAGGAGTTAAGAATGAAAAGATTATTAGTATTTTCGTTAATAATGTCAATGACAATGTTCATGACACCTGCATTTGCTGGAACTCATGGCAAAGACGGCAAAATCTCACCACGTAGCGTTGGAGCTTGTGCTTGTTCTCTTTTGGTATGGCCTGGAATTGGTCAAGCTATTAACGAACAATCAGTAGAAAAAGACGTTACACACGCTATTTTAGGTTTAACAGGTATTTTCAGATTTTGGTCAGCCTATGACGCTTTAATTGACCGTCAAGGCGGTGTTTGGCATCATAGAATTTAGTTAAAAAGTCTGACAATGTCAGACTTTTTTATTTTGTAACACTTATGCCTTAATTTTAAATTTATAATATAATACTCGTATGAAACAAAGTTCTTTATTTGATGCAATAGCACCTATAATGATTGGACCATCTAGCTCTCATACGGCTGGAGCAGTTCGTTTAGGTTTGTTGGCAAAAAACATCTATGACAACCCAATTAAAAAAGTCACTTTTACTTTGTACAATTCTTATGCAAAAACAGGTTTTGGACACGGTACTGATAAAGGCTTATTAGCAGGAGTTTTAGGATTTGGAGTTGATGACGTTAGAATTAAAAACGTCTTTGATTTGCCTGAAGCAAAAGAAATTGAATATCATTTTGAATACAGAGAAGATTTTAACCGTCACCCAAATTCTGTTGATTTTTGGTTTGAAGACACAAAACAAGATATGCATATTTCTGGAGATTCTGTCGGTGCTGGCAACGTTAGAATTACAAAGATTAACGATTTTTCTGTAAATCTTGCAGGAGATTATAACTCATTAATTCTAAGCTACAAAGACATGGCTGGTATGATTTCTAAGGTTACAGGCATAATCCAAACTCATCAAATAAACATCGCTTCACTTATTTGCGAACGTAGTGCAAAAGGTGAAGATGCTTCAATGTGTATTTGTTTAGACGGTGAATTAGATTACAGTGTAATTGAAAAAATTAAACATATCCCTGATATTTACTTTGTAAGACGTATAGCAAAATTGGATAATTAACAATGATTAAAGATATAAGAACATTTAAAGATTTAGAGTTAGCTTGTTCACAACAACACAAGGCAATTTACGAGGTTTTTCAAGAAAGGGAAGCTCGTTTGTCGGAAATTTCTGTTGCTGAAGTTAGAGAAAAGGTTAAAAAGTCTTTAGATGCAATGAAAGAAGCTATCAAAAAAGGTTCAAACACACGCGAAAAGTCAATCAGCAGACAATGTGGTGACGATTGCGTACAACTTTCTGAACGATACAAAAAACGTCCAGCAATTTTTGGTAGAACTTACGAAAAAATTACAACTTACGCACTTGCAACTATTGAAGAAAACTTGCGTATGGGTAAAATTGTAGCATGCCCGACGGCAGGTTCTTGCGGAATTGTACCTTCTGTATTAGTAGCAATTTCCGAAGAATACGAGTTTGACGAAGATACTCAAATCAATGCTCTTATTACTGCTGGTGCTATTGCAACAATAATTTCTTACAAAGTAGCTTTAGCTGGTGCTGTCGCTGGTTGTCAAGCCGAATGTGGCGTGGCTTCAGCTATGAGTGCTGGAGCATTGACTCAAATGTTTGGTGGTACTGTAAATCAAATTATGCATTCAATCGCTCTAACTTTAAAAAATATTTTGGGTTTAACTTGTGATCCTGTTGCTGGTTTGGTTGAAATACCTTGTGTGAAACGTAATCCATTTTTGGCAATTCACTCGGTTACAGGTTACGAACTTGCAATTTCAGGAATAAAGAGCAAAATTCCGATTGACGAAGTTGTTGATGCTATGATGCAAATTGGTGAACTTATGTCACCGACATTGAAAGAAAGTTCTCAAGCAGGTTTGGCTAAAACAAAGACTGCTATAAAAATTGAAAATGAATTAAAAGAAAAATATGGGGTGAAATAATGAAACTTCAATTAAAACAAACTTTAAAAGATATATTCAATCAAGAAAATTACTGCAAATATTTAGTATTTTTCGCATTATTATCAAGTTTTGGAGGCATTGTTTCAAACGCAAACAATCTGCCTTTTAGATTAGAAATCTACACAATTGCATCAGTAATTTTATACATTCCTTTGGGCTACATAATCAATTTTGTACACTCAAGAATTAACAACTCAAGCGAGGAAAACTCTTTCGGTTTATCTGCTCAAACTGGTATGAAATTATTTGTTGCATTAGTTTCAAATACTATCATCTCAGGTATAATCATAGCTGGCTTATTTGTCGGAACAGCGCTTTTAATTAAATTCCCAGTTGAAGGCTTTAATAACCTTAAAACCTTGCTAACAAACCCAGCAATGTTTTGTGTAACTGCGATTTCAGCATTATTTTGTGTTTTATTATTTACCTTTATGAACGTAAAATTTGCAGATAAATATTCAATTAAGGATACTTTTAACTGGTTCGGAATTTTTAAACCATTTTGCAAAAAATTCAAAGATACAGCTCTAACTCTAATTGTATTAGGTTTAATCTTTTTAGTTGTAATAACAGCCGTTTTTGCAATTAATATCGCATTAAATTATGGTGCAATATTCATTGCTCAAGCTTTACCACAAACTCTAATTGCTGTTGCAGGAACAGTTTTAATTCTACTATCAGTAACCGTTACAGTCGTTGTTGCTTGTATTCATTACATCTTTTTATCAATGCTTTACACACTTTTAGCAGACATCTACAAATCTGCAAATGCGAAAGATGAAATTAAAACAGACGATGAACTAAGCCAGTTGCAAACCGACGCAACCGATAGTAATCAAAATTAATGAAATAACTTTTACGGCATTAAATGGTTCATGGAATAGGAACAGGCCTACTACTGCGATTAAACCTATGCCAAGAGCGTTCCATAAGGCATAAGCGGTACTCATGTCAAAATATTTTAACACTTGTCCAAAAGATGTATAAAGCAATACGTCAAATATAATCACACCTATCGTTGGTAATAATATCGTAAACCCGTGGGATAACTTCAAACAAGTTGTTCCAAGTATGTCAAAAACGATTGTAACTAACAAAAATAGGTATGGTCGCATTGCTAAGAATCCTCTTTCTTGTATTGCATGATTCGCAAGAACATATCGGCAAAAAAACCAACTGTTAATGCAGAAACTAAAGTACCTTCTCGTAAGCCCACAATTGAATGTACACCTACAACACTTATAGCCAAAGCTATAAGAACTAATGTTGAATCGAATGAAACTTTGATTTTACCAAAATTCCAACCTGTTGTTTCAAATATAACTTTTACCAAGCCATCACCTGGCATATATGTTAGGTTTGCATAAATTGTTGTTGCAAGTCCTAAACCTAAAATTAAAGAACCACCAACTACAAGAGTCATATTCCACCAATATGCACCTGAATGTAGCATACTAGTTAAATACATACTCAAATCCATAAATACACCTGTCAAAAACGCAATCGGTAATTGTACAAGTTGAATTGGTGGAAATTTCTTTCTTAAAATACAAATTTGTCCTAAAAGAAACAAAGCATTTAATACAAAAGTTGCCATTCCAAAAGTAATTTTTGGGTTTACAAGTGATGTAACATAAGCTGGTGAAGAAATAGGAGATGTTCCTAAATCACCTCTTGTTGTCATCGCAATACCATAACAGCTTATGAACATACCTAAAACAAATAGGAATGTCTTTAATGCGTATTTTTTTGTACCTTGCAACTTTTCCATAAATTTCCTGATATTTTTGTAAAATATAGACTTTATTATATCAAAAAAATATAAAAACAATAGTTTTTTAACTGAAATATTAAACATTGTTTAGAGGTGTATAGACAAGGTCGAATCCTTTTGTCACCCTGAACTTGTTTCAGGGTCGCATTGTTATTTTGAAAAAATATTTTTTAGTGGAACTTGTGTTATAATTTTGGTATGAAAATAGCTGATTTACATGTACATAGCAATAATTCTGACGGTAGCGATAGCGTTGAAAATTTGGTTAAAGAACTACAAAAAGCCAATGTCGAAATCTTTGCACTTACTGACCACGATACAATTGCTGGTTGCGTCGAAATAAAAAAATATCTTCCACAAAATATAAAATTTATACCAAGCATTGAACTTACTTGCCAAACTGATGATATAAAATGCCATATTCTAGGTTTCAACTGCAATCCAGCAGATGAAAAACTTAATGCACTTATCCAAAAAGGCAAAGAACTTCGTCGCAAAAAGCTTGAAACTAGACTTGATTACATGAAAAAAGTTTTGCACATTGATTTAACTCAAGAAGAACTTAATTGGCTATATTCACGCAAAAGTGTTGTAAAAACTCATCTTGCAAACTTACTTGTAAAACGTAATATGGCAAAAACTAACGTTGAAGCTATGCAAAAATATTTGGACGGAATAAAAACTGGAAATACCCGTTTTAGCATAGAAGAAGCAATTGATGCGATAGTCACATCAGGCGGAACTCCTGTTTGGGCACACCCATTGGGTGGAGAAGGTGAAGAACATATTGAACACGAAAGATTTATGCCAAGACTAGAAAAAATGATTGCATACGGAATAAAAGGACTTGAATGCTACTATTCACGTTACACACTTGAGGAAGCCGAATTTCTAATCGATTGTGCAAATTCAAACAATTTGTTGATTTCAGGTGGAAGCGATTACCACGGAACTAACAAAGAGAATATTCAACTTGCAAAACTTAACGTCGATAGCAACCCAATTGATGCAAAAAAATTAACCATTCTGAAATATTTACAAATACTAACATAGAAAGCTCTCAAAACAACATTTTTCAGGTAAATATTACCTTGAAATGCACTATTCATCGGCTTATCATGGTCAAATGTATTAAAACCATGACGAGGTAAAAGATGAGATTTTGGAATGATTTAAAACACGAAAACAAAGTGTTCTACACTTTTTTAGCAATACATTTAATTGTTTGGACTTGTATTGGCTTAATTAGAACTGTTTTGCCAACAGATTCACTAGAAGGTATTTATTGGGGTTCATTGCATGATTTTGGCACTCCAAAACACCCACCATTGGCAGGTTGGTTGACATATTTAGCTTGGATACCTTTCAAAAAAGATTTCTTCGTTTATCTTCTAAGTCAAACATTTATTATTCTTGGATTTATATACATCTACAGACTGGCAAAGAATTTTGTTGACGAAAACAAAGCAATGCTTTCTGTAATCATACTTGAAGGTTGCTGGTGCTATAGTTACATTACAGGTTATTACGGTTTCAATCCAGATGTAGTCTTGTTATTCACACTTCCTGCGATAACTTTCTATTTTTACCAATGTATGAAAGAAAACAAAACTTCTGACTGGATAAAGCTAGGTTTAATAGCTGGATTTAGTTTTTTAGATAAATATCAAACAGGCCTATTAATAATAGCTATGGCAACTTGGGCATTTTTATTCAGAAGAAAAACTTTTGTAAATAAAAAATTTTATTTTGCTGTAATCATCGCTTTTATAATATTTTTACCTCACTTATTGTGGTTAGTAAAATATGACTTCTTTCCTTTATTATATTTTGACAGCAAGTTAGCACCTCTTGATCTATATGGCAGAATAATTCATTTTATATTATTCATACTAATGCAAGTAGTTATGATGCTTGGCTCATTATTAATATACTCACTCTTAAAATTTAAAACAAAAACATCATTCAAATTTATTAAAAACAAAGATGAAAAGTTCTGGTTTTTAACAATCATGATGTTAGTACCATTTGTTCTACATATTGTAATGTGCTTAATTTCAGGCGGAAATGTTCGTCCACAGTGGAATTATGTATTTTGGTTTTTAATTGGTCTATATTTGTTTTATACTTTACCTTTAGAAGTAAATACAAAAGATTTTGATTTTGTAACAAAATTATCCTATACAATAATGTTAATTGTATTTTTATCTTTTGGCACAATGTTAACCGTTGAAAAGAACTATAGAAGCAGATACCCAGTAGCAAATGTCTTTGGTGATTTAAAAGAGAAAATTTGGAAACATGAATGTGGTACAGCTCCTCTTAAATATATTGGAGGATTTACTGAATGGGCTTATCCTATCACCATATATGCACAAACCCATCCTAATTATATTATGGATACATTCGGATATAAAAGTCCATGGCTAAATGAAGAAGATTTAAAAGCTTCAGGAGCTTTAATACTTTCAAGACATGAAGATGAAGTTCTTGAATTTGCAAAACAATCTTGTCCTTACGTACCTGCAGATTATCAATTTTCAGCAAAACCTTATTCATTTATTTTGCATAATGCGTTAGGTATGCCAAGAGAATATACAATCTATTACGTAATTATTCCACCTATGGAATAGTTTTGTAACATTGTGTTAAATTCCTACAAAAAATCCTAAAGA
>CALBKW010000125.1 GCA_937895785.1 uncultured Candidatus Melainabacteria bacterium
TATGAAAAAATTATTAAGCTAAAACAAAAATACGGATTAGTAAGTATTTAACATACCTTCGTAAATTAGCTTAGATGCTTGTTGAATGAATTGTTTACCTAAAGGTGAGTTGTAAGGACGTTTTGCCATAATTACAACGATATATTTTTTGCCATTTGGCATATAAACAATACCTGCATCGCCTAGCATAGTGCCAATGTCACCAGTTTTGTGTAAGAATGTAGCACCTTTGCCTAAACCTTGTGGAATTAATCTATCATTTTTAACGTGGCTCATGTAGTCAACGATATATTCTCTTGAATTGATACTCAAGAAGTTAGGATTGTCTAAGTTGAACAGCATTGTAGCCATATCGTTTGTTGTTGTATAGTTTGTACCTGTCAAATCTGGTAACCAAGTTTGCACATGTGTGTTTGGAATGCCCCAACTTCTAATAGCTGTGTTTACAGCAGTCATAGAACCAAGTTTTGACATTAACATATTTGTTGCAGAGTTGTCTGAATCTTCAATCATTGTTTTTGCAAGTTTGTCGATTGTGTAATTTCTACCAGTTGCTGCGTATTGAAGATTTCCTGAACCTGAAGCTTTGTAGTAATTTGTTAATGTCATTTCATCGTAAATTGACAAGTCGTTAGCTTCAATAGTCTTGAATAGATTGATAAGAACAGGAACTTTTATGATACTTGCTGCTGGATAAATTTCAGAACCGTTTATATCAACATATTTTCCTGTGTTAAAATCCCAAACCGTAATAGCAGGTTTAATCGTAGGATATTTTTGCATCAATTCTTTTAATCCGTCTTCAAGAATTGTAAGTCTGTCAGTTTTATACAAAGTAGTCATTAAAGGCTTTTTAGTTGTAACACCAGCCAAAGCGTGTTTGCCTTCAAATATTGTATTGTGCAAATATCTGCTTGTTGGAAACATTAAATGGTAATAGTCTGCTTTAATGTTTGAGTAGTTTTGTTTGCCTGTTAATAATGGTAAAGATATTCTATGGAAAGCAAATGGTAATACATAGTAACCAATTAAAAACATAAATGATAATGAAATCAAAGATGCAAATAAGTTCGTTTTCTTTTTAGGTTTTCTTGCATCTTGAATACGTTTTCTTGGTGCTTGATGATGTATCGGATTTTGAACAGGTCTTAATTTTCGTTCTGGTACATCAACATAAGAATATGTTTGTGGATAACCGTAACTTCTTCTATAACTTTCTTGAACTGCCCTTTGTGGCATTTTCCATATCCCCCATTAGTATATATTAATAATATATATAAATATTACACTTGTAAAGGATATTTGAAAATCATCTATTTAATGTATTTTTATTTTTAATACAAAACACAACGAAAAACATGTATAGCATGCGTTTTCGGTATTTTTAATATGTAAAATATAGTAATATTTAGCAACTCAAAATGTTGCAATTCTGTTACACATTAGAATTATTTAGATATTGCATATATTTATTAACATAAATTTTATTTGAAATGGCTAAAAGTTCAGAACGGAAAAGTTCTGAAAAATCAGTGTCTATTGAGGCGCTACTTGGTGCAGAAAAGTCACGAGTAACAAATGCTGCGTGTAGAGCTTTTTCAAATTCTACACAGAAAAAGTTATAGGCAACTTCAAGAGGATATATTTTTAGAGCAAGTTTTACTAATGTATCTATGTTTGAAATGCTGAAAACTTGTTTTAAAACGCCTACAACAAACAAGAAAATGATTTGATTTCTTGAATATTTTTTGTTTTTGGGAGGTGCAATAATTTTTTGTTTTACATAATTGTTTACCATTGTTGATGTAATCAATTTTTCATCAGGAGTTGTTTTAAACGGATTTAAATTTGCATTCAAAATTTCTATCACTTGCTCCATATACAATCCGATATCTGGAAATTCCTCATATCTAGGGCAATGATATTTAACCATTTCTTTTGAAAATTCTGATTCAACAAATGCTGTCATACCAACCTCCAAACATATTATACTAGATAAAAAGATTTTCGCAAGGTGTGATTTAGTATTCAAAACTATTTCTTGACACTAACAAATATGCAATATAAAATAGTGAAACAGGGGGTATGTATGTCAATTATATTAACAGATGACGAATTAATTAGAGAGGACTTAAAGGGAATCAAAAGTATTACAGAACATTTAGAAAAATCAATTGAGGAGCATAAAGATTTAGTTGCAGTAACTGATACTTACAATGATTTGGAAATGACTTATCAAGATTTTCAAAATTTGATTACACAAACTGCTGGCGGTCTACAACATTTAGGTGTTAACAAAGGTGATTTTGTTTGCTTGTTTACAGAAAATAATGGTTATTTTATGAGTATGGCTCAAGCCATTATAAAAACAGGTGCTATTGATGTTTTAAGAGGTTCAAATGCTCCTGTAGAGGAACTTGATTATATTATGGGTCACTCTGAACCAAAAGGTGTAATCGTTTATGATATGAAACTTTTGAATAAAATTAAAGACAATTTAAACGCTCATAATTTGAATTTTATTATTATTTTAAACAAAAAAGATTTTTCAAAAGAAGGTTTAAATGCTCCTGTTTATACACTTGATGAAGTTGTAGAAATGGGTAGAGAAAATCCTTTCACTCCTGTAGAGATTAATCTTGCAGACCCTGCTACAATGCTTTATACATCTGGAACAACAGGCAATCCAAAAGGTGTGTTGCTTACTCATAGCAATATTGTTTCTCAAATGGAAGGTACAGAGGCTGGATTTAAAGCTGTTGCTGGAGAAAATACACTACAAATTTTACCTTGCTGGCACGCTTACGAAAATTTAGCACAATTCTATTACTACACAAAAGGTTGCCACTTACATTTTACTAATATCAGCAATTTGAAAAATGACCTGTTGAGATACAAAATTGATACAATGATGTCAGTTCCAAGAATTTGGGAAGCGTTCAGGCTTGGTATTTACCAAAAATTAAAACAAAATTCAAAACTTGGTTACTTCTTGTTTGATTTTGCTGTACAAAATAGTATTAACTATAAAATTCACAAAATGTATAGTGAAAGAAGACTTACAAACAAGAAAACAAGCTATAAATTACCATCAAATATTTACCACAAGGTTGCAAGAGCTTTCTTGAAACCATTGCACGTATTAGCAACAAAAACAATTTATAAAAAGGTAAAAGAGGCAGCAGGGTTGGATAGAATAAGACTTTCAATCTCTGGTGGAGGCGCATTATCTTTGAAAGATGAATTGTTCTATGATGCAATCGGCGTAAATTTAAGAATTGGTTATGGTTTGACTGAAACTTCTCCTGTATTAACATTGCGCGGTATTCAATATCCAAACTATTTGGGCTGTGTTGGTAAACCTTATGCTCACACAAAAATTAGAGTTGTTGACCCTCAAACGATGAAAAAAGTTCACCTTTATACAAAGGGACTTGTACTTGCAAAAGGTCCACAAGTTATGAACGGATACTATAAAGATGAAGAAGCTACAAAGAAAGTATTTACAGAGGACGGCTGGTTTATTACTGGTGATTTGGGTTGGTTAACTCGTAATAATAACTTGGTTTTAGTAGGTCGTCAAAAAGAAACGATTGTACTTTCAAGTGGTGAAAATGTTGAACCAATACCAATTGAGGAAGCAATTTTAGAAAGTCCATATATTGACCAAATCGTTTTAGTTGGTCAAGATGAAGCAAGTGTTGGAGCTTTAATTGTTCCATCAAAAATTGCTCTTGATAAATGTGGAATTTTGGCAAAAGAATTGAAATCTGGTAAAACTTTATCAATCAAAAATCCTAACTTGCGTGAATTGATTAAGAAAGAAATTCAAACATATATCAAAAATAAAACAGGTTTGAAACCGTTTGAAAAAGTTAAAGAATTTGAAGTTCTAAAAGATGGATTCAGTATGGATAACGGACTTTTGAGCCAAACCGCAAAAGTTAAACGTAATGTTATTTTTGAAAAATATCAAGATATAATTAATAAAATGTTTAAAAAATAAAAAAGTAAGGCGGGTTCGATTTTATCGAACCCGCCTTACTTTTTACTAATTTATAACCTTTATCCCATGTTCTTCAAGTTTTACAGGCATTGTTTCAAGTAGTGGAACTTGTTGTTTTTCTTCTGGTGAAATATAAATTTGATTACCTTGAAGTTTAATAGAATTAAACCATTCTGCTCGTTGTTGCGCTAGTTTAATTCTGTCATTTAAGTATTGCTGTGCAATGATTGCCGAATTTAGAAAGGCAATAAAAAGTAATACGTAAATTAAAGCTCGTTTTTTGCCTTCAAATTGCTCGCTATATAAGAAAAATAACATTATAAATAGTGGCAAACTCCACATTTGCGGTACAAATCTAGCCCACCAAGCCTCATGATTACCTAAAATAGATAGTGTAAGGATTGCCATTATGACAAAAAATAATTTTTTATCTTCTTTATTGTTAAATCTTAAAAATACGCTCAAAATCAATGCACATAACAATATTCCACTAAAGAAATATCCAAAACCACCAACACGCATATCTTCGAAGTGAAAAATATCATCATTTGTGATTGTGAACGGTATTTTTAGTGTTGGTTTTTCGGTGTTAATTAGTGGTGACAAATTTCTTGAAGAACTGAATATTGAGATAAATAACTTTTTAAATCGGTTGGTGTTTTCAAATCCAGTTGGATAAGAGGTTGTCATATATTCTTTGTTTGCGTTTAAAAAAGAGTCTTTAACTACGGGATAAAGTGGATTGTATCCGTTTATAATGTTTGTTATATATGGATTTACACCAGTTAAAACGATTAAAAATCCAACTAAAATGCTAATTTTTAATAATTTTTTGGTATAAAATGCTATCAAAAATGTAGCTAACATTATCAAAACGGTGAAAAGACCTGTCAATTTTATGTTTGCGAAGATGACCGAAATCATAGCAATCATAAATAATGTGTTTTTATCTTGAGTTTTTGTGTAATTTATTAGTGCGAAGATGAGAATTAAAAACGCATAATAAAATGCACAATCTACGTAATTTGTAAGTCCTTGGTAGATGCATACAGGATTGAAAACAAATAGAAATGCGAACAATCCGACTTGCCAATTAGGAAGTTCTTTGTGATTTTTTATTGAATAAAATACGTAACAAAATGCACTCAACGCAAGTAAAAAGTTTGTCAGCTTTGTTAATTCTATTTTGTCTGTAAGTGTGTAAATATTTGCGCCAATAATTTCAAAAAACTTTAAAAAATGTTGTCCGTATTCTAATGAAGACGGAAATTGATATGGTATAGCACCAGCAAAAGTCGAAAGTTTTGTATAAATAGGATTCCAGCCCAATTTTAGCCAAATAATAGAGGCTTGGTGATAAGTTGTTCCGTCATACGAGAAATCTGGTATAAAGTAGCATATAACACCAAAGATTAAGATTAAATCAAATAAAACAATGAATTGGGCAATAAAATTTTTGTTAGAAACGTTGTCGATTTTTACAGTTAAATACCAAAGTGTAAAAATACTCAAAAATATTGATATAATCGGATAAATAGGGCTAATTGTAAGACCCAAAATAAAACCAACACTACTTAGTATAAATAGTGAAAAAAGCCCTATTAATAATGAAATCGACCAGTTATAACAAATTTTTTTCATAATTTAATTATACAAGAAAAATTCTATTTAATCTTTTTCAATAATAACAATAATGGAATAATGATAAGCGCCAAAATGCCGCATATTCTGAAGGCTTCCATAAATCCCCAAAGGCTTGCTTGTTTAACCATTGAGCCATAAAGAGAATATTCTGCCATATATTGTGCTACGTTATATTGTGTATATTGAGCTAAAGCGCCAGCGGTTGAAGTTAAATGCTCTATGTAAACAGGGTTTAGCGGGTTTAAATGATCAACCATATAAGCCTGATGAATTTGTGAAAATCTTGAAACAAGGGTTGTTGCAACTGATGTTCCAACTGCACCACCGATGTTTTTTAACATGTTTTGAATACCAGTTGCGTTAGTCATTTGGCTGTTTTTAAGGGTTACTACAGAAAGTGCAATAATCGGAATCATTGCTAAAGTCATACCAAAACCGTAAATGTAGTTTGGTACAGCAATGTTTATGGTTGCGATATCTAAGTTTAAGAAACCGAAGAAAATACCTGCAATACCGATTAACGACAATCCAAAAGCAACAGATAAGCGTTCGTCAACCTTGTTTGCTAAAATACCATATAAAATTACACCTGTCATTGCCCCGCAACCACGAGGCATAATTGCTAAGCCACTGTCAAATGCACTGTATCCCATTAATGTTTGTAAAAATTGTGGTAACAGCATCATTGACCCCATCATTACACCCATGATGATTACTTGAATTAATGTACCAATTGTATAGTTTTTATCTTTGAACACGCTCATATCAACAAGCGGTTTTTCTTGTTTAATCTGAGATATAACGAATGCAATGAAGCAAAATGCACTGAATGCTGTTAATTTGCAAATCCAAGCGGCATTAAACCAATCTGCATCATTACCTTTGTCAAAGATAACCTGCATAGAAATTAACCACGCAGTCAAGAATAAGAAACCGATTTTATCAAAATAAACATTATCTTGTTTTCTTGCGTAAGGAGGGTCTTCTAAGAAAATTGTAGTTAAATATACTGTTAATATACCAATAGGAACGTTAATAAAGAAAATCCATGGCCAAGTCCAACAGTCAGTAATCCAACCACCGATAACAGGTCCGATAATTGGGGCTACAACAACAACCAATCCGAATGTTGCCATTGCCTTACCACGTTGGTCCTTCGGGAATCCTTCCAATAATACAGCTTGAGAAACAGGTAGCAAACCACCACCGCCGATACCTTGCATAATTCTTGCAAAGATAATCATTTCAATTGAGTTTGCTACCCCGCATAGGAATGATGAAATAGTGAATATACAGATACTCATGATGAAGAAATTTTTTCTTCCCATAAGTTTACAAAACCAGTCAACGGCAGTAATCATGATACCGCTGGCTACGATATAACTTGTTAAAATCCAAGTAGACTCTTGGCGACTAACAGAAAATGTACCAGCCATATGAGGTAAGGCAACGTTTGCGATTGTTTCGTCTAAAACGAACATAAACGCTGCAAAAATGGTTGGAATTGCGATAATCCAAGGACCTTTGGAAGGTTTCCATTCTTCTGTATTTTCTGTTACTTTGTTAGCCATTATTTGTTATTTTTAACCTTTACTTTGGGAACTACGCTCATTCCTGGAACGATATTGTATTCGTCAGGGTTAATTTCTTCGTCAAAAACGATTTTTACAGGGATTCTTTGTACGATTTTAACGAAACTGCCTACTGCGTTTTCAGGTGGAAATAAGCTAGCTTTTGCGCCCGATGCTCTTTGAATAGAGTCAATTTTACCCTTGAAAACCTTATTTGGATAAGCATCAATTTTGATGTCTACAGGTTGACCTGCTCTCATTAAACCAACTTGGTTTTCTTTAAAGTTTGCAACAACCCAAACATCGTTTGGAACGATTACAAATAGAGGGCTTCCTACTTGAACATAAGTACCAACTTCAACTCTTTTGTTAGAAACAGTACCATCTTGCGGTGCATAAATTTTTGTGTAAGATAGGTCTAATTGAGCTTGGTCTTTTGCTGCTTTTAAAGATTTAATGTCAGCGTCTGCTACTTTGTTTTGCGCTTCTGACATAACATTTTCGTCAGCGTTTACTAATCTTGCTTGTGTTGATTCATATTTTGTTTGAACCATATCAAGTTGTTGCTTAGATACAGCTCCTGTTTTGTATAAATTTTGATATCTTTCTAAATCTGCTTTTGCATTTTTAATTTCAATTTGTGTCGCGCTAAAGTTTGCTTTTGCAACTTTTTGACCAGCTAATGCTTTTTCGTATAAAGCAGAGGCTTTGTCTAGAGCAACTTTGTAGTCTGTATTATCAATTACAGCAACCAAATCACCTTTTTTAACTTTTTGGTTATCTGTTACTAAAACCTGTACGATGTGACCAGAAACTTTCGGTGCAACTTGTACGGTGTGGTTTTCTACGTAAGCATCATCAGTTGATTGAAACTGCATATTGTAAATAACAAAACCACTTACAACCAATACTAAAACAAGAACTGCTGAAACTAAAATTGAACGTTTTAGGCTTTTGTCTAGAGTCTTTTTTATTTCTTTTTCTTTGTTTTCTTCCATTATATTTTCTCCTATATATTAAATTCTACAATTTCTGCCATGGAGTTTTCTAATTTCTCTAATGACTCTTTTAATTCAATCATCTTTTCTTCAGGGAATTTTTCTAACAATCTTTCCATAACCTTGTTCATTATATAAAATTGTTCGTTGTAAAACTTTTCACCAGCTTTTGTAAGTGTTAAAAGTCTTACAAGACGATTGTTTTTGGTATTGTTTGTTCTTTTTACGTAGCCTTTATCCTCTAAAGAGTTTAAAATTCTACCTGTTCTAACCCTATCTCTAAGAATAATTTTTGCTAAATCACGTTGGCAAATGTTTGGGTGATTTAAAATTATGTTTAAGGCACAAAACTCGTCGTGAGTTAAATCAACATTACGAATTTCAAAGAAATTTTGTGCTAATTTTTCAATATAAATTGAAAGTTGGCTTATCTTATAAAACACTGATTGAGAAAAATCAGTGGTAGGTTCTAACATTGTACTTTTCATATATTCCTTCCCGCTTTTTATTTGTTACAAAAAATACATGTTGCATTTGTAACAAAGATATGTTATCATATCACTATAAAATTTGTCAAGTATGTGAGGAAATAAAAATGAATATCAAAAAAATCTTTTCTACATTATTGCTAACAAGCTTTATCAATATGAGCGTTTTGCCTGCATTTGCTATTCAAGATACAAAAGTACAACAAGATGCAAAAGCAGTTAGAAAACAAGAAAAAATGCTTAAGCACCGTGTTAAAAGAAATAAAAATTATAATGATGATTACAAATACGGCTATGTAAATATGGATTTTTGGAAAAGTTTTAATGACAAAAACTTAGATAATTATATAGCTTTAGCAATTAAGAATAATTATGATTTAAAAATGGCAACATTGAATGTTGATGAATATTATCAAAATGTTAAACTACAATTTGCAAATGAATTGCCAAGTGCAACTGTAGGTTTTTCTCCAGCATATTCAAAGCTTTCAACAATTGGTAATGGCTTAGACGTTGGTTCTGAATGGTCTTATGCTACACCTATGTTGATTAATTACGAAGCTGATATTTTCTTAAAAAATAGAGATAAAACAAAAAGTGTGAAAAAATTGTACGAAGCTTCTCAACTAGATGAACGTGCGGCATATATTTCAATAGCGGCTGCGGTTGGAAGTGTTTATATGAATTTGGTTACTTTAGATGAAGTCATTAAATATCAAGAAAATATTGTTGCTTTAAGAAAAGAAATTTATGAAATTATGCAAGAAAGCAACAAACAAGGACTTGTTTCAACATCTGATGCTGTAAAAGCAAATAAGGCCTACGTCAACGGTACATCAGATTTAATTAATTATAAAAAGAATAGAGAAATCTTAATGCACCAATTGGCTGTTTTAATTGGTGAAAGTCCAGAAAATATTAGTGAATTAAAAATCTCAAAACTTTCAGATATTAAATATTCAAGGGCTATTCCAACAAGTATTTCATCAGAAATTATTACTGATAGACCAGATTACTTAAAATCAATCAAAATGCTTGAAAAAATGGGTATTGATGTAAGAGTAGCAAAAAAAGAATTTTTGCCATCAATTAATATTACAGGTTTGGCAATGTTCTTGCATGGTGCAAATAACCCAATCGACGGACTATATGCTATTGCAGCGTCAGGCATGTTACCTGTATTTACTGGTGGAAGTCGTATTGCTAACTTGAAACTTAAAAAAGTTCAATATGATAAAGCTCTAGAAAGTTACCACAAAACTAATTTAACAGCTTTGCAAGAGGTTAATGATGCTTTAATTTCTGTTAAACGTGATAGTGAAAAATTAGACAAACACAAAAAGCAATTAGCCTTAGAAAACCAAGATTTTGGTTACACTCAACAACGCTATAATCAAGGTGTAATCTCAAAACTTGATATGATTCAAATGCAAGAAAACTTGCTTTCTGTTAATCAGTTGGTTGCAAACACAACAGGCAATTGCTATGTTGATTATATCAGTTTGTACAAAGCTGTTGGAAGTAAGTTATAATCTAGATAAAACTACTTGCAATTAAAACATTTTGGTGCAATAATCAAGTTACGGTCATCTTAAGAGTAATAGTATTTTATACTTAAACCGTTTGTTACACCCTTAAGTAAGCAAAGAAAGACAAGCTCTAGTAGTTTATGAGTGTTCCTGAATTCAATTTTAAATTCTTAAAAGAAAATGCTACGGCTGGAAGTTGGCGACGTGGCTATGAGTATTATACAAAAGATATGATACTTGAATCTTATCCTGAAAAAAACTTTTATAAAGGTAAAGTTAAAGGAAGTTTTCAAGATTCATATAATACAGATTTAATTTTTAAAAAGAACAAGGTTGAAGCACGTTGTAATTGCCCATTAAAAGAAGAATGGTGTAAACATGCTGTAGCAGTTGCTATTAAAGCAATTGACGAACACGCTTATGAAGATTGGTTAGAAACGAAATACGGTATTGAACCTGATTACAGTGACGAAGATACATCAATGCCAGAACCTCCAAAAGGTAATTATATTTTTCACTTTAACCCAAAAAGAAAACCCAACTTCTTTTCTATTCTTGTAATGTCAAGAACAACAGGTAAAGTTGTTAGAGCAATTGAGCCAATCCTGTTAGGTTTGGTTGAGGCTCAAAAAAATGATTCGACTTTTGTTTTAAACCGTTCTCAACTGGTTGAAGTTGAAATTTTTAAACAAATTCTAAAAACTGCAAGACAAGATAAAAAAGCTGGTTGGTACGATATTCCAATTCCAAAATTCGCACCAATGTTTCCACTTTTGGCAGTTGCCGATGAAGTTTTAGATGAAAAAACTAAACAAAGAATTAAATTTACAGACAAAGAATGGCGATTAGTTTTATCAGTAAATAGCAATCCTACAGGCAATATTATGCTTGAATTATTCTGGCGCAGACCAGACAAGGATGATATTGTACCGTTTGAGGAAGTTCGTTATTTCTCACGTCAAATCAAATGGGGACGTTATAAAAATGTAATCTTCCCTACAAATGTTTCTATGAATGTTGTTCCTCAAAACTTGTTGAAATCAACATTTACAGACTTGAAAGATGCAGAAGGTGGAAAGTTTATTTATGAGGAACTTCCAAAACTTCAAGAACAAATTGATGTTGAAGTTTCTGAAACAATTAGCAAATTATTCTTAGAGCAACGCCCACCAAAAAATATAGTATCTTTAGGTATTGATTATGACCAATCATTAAAAGCTTCTTTAGAGTTTGAATATGATGGAGTTAGAGTTCCATTTTCAAAAACAGCAGACAAAACTCCATACGTTACAGTAAAGCGAAAAGAAGACGATATGGTTTACTGGGTAAAACGTAATATTCAACACGAAATCTCAGCATATCAAATGCTTTTAGCCTGCAAATTTGTTCCAATGCAAACAAACAACTTAGCTTTAGAAAAAGAAAATGCAATTGATTTCTATAATTATTATATGAATAAAGCTGGTGAGGGTTGGGTATTTGAAGAAAAAGATGATATCAGTTTCTTTAAGTTGATTGAAGAACCTTTCAAAATGTGTGCAAAAATCGACTTTTCAGAAGATTCAAAAGACAGTTTTGAAATTCAATTATACGGACAAGTTGGTGAAGATATTATCAACTTTGATGAAATTTATGAAACAATCCAAAACAATGAAAAATACAGTCGTGTAAGAAGTTTAGGCTTTGTTGAATATCCAGCAGAAGATATTTATGCAATGATGAGGTCTTTTAACTCATTTGATGCTTATAGAAATGATGAAAACAAATTTATGGTAAAAACTTACCGTGCTGGTTTAGTTCAAGAGTTGAAAAACAGAGGTTTTGAACTTGTTTTAAGTGAAGATTTTGAAAAATTCTGGTCACAAATTACATCGTTCTCAACTGATGAAAACTTGACTTTACCAAAAGGTGTAAATGCAGAGCTTCGTGAATACCAAATGAAAGGTTTTAGCTGGTTGTGGTTTATGTACAAATACGGCTTAAACGGTATTCTTGCTGATGATATGGGGCTTGGTAAAACGCTTCAAGCTTTGAGTTTAATCCAAAAAGCTAAAGAAGAAGACGGCTCTATGCCTGTGTTGGTAGTTTGTCCGACATCTGTTGTGTTCAACTGGGAATCAGAAATTCAAAAATTCACTCCGGAGTTAAGTTGCTTGAAACTTTCTGGTGTTGATAGAAAAAGTTTGTTTGATAAAATTCCAGAATACGATATCGTAATTACAAGCTATGCGTTGATTAGACGTGATATTGAGGAATTAAAAAATATTAAATTTAGATATGTAGTGCTAGATGAATCGCAAAATATTAAAAACGCTATGAGTCAAACAGCTCAAGCGGTTAAGATGTTAGATTCAGACCACCGATTGGCTCTTTCTGGTACACCAATTGAAAACAGATTAGAAGAATTATGGTCTGTGTTTGATTTCTTAATGCCAGGGTTCTTGTTTAACGTTGCTGAATTTAACTTTAGATACGTAAATCCAATTATGGAACGTCAAGACAAAACTGTTGAAAAACGATTAAAAATGCAAATTTATCCATTCATTTTACGTCGTATGAAACGTGACGTAGCAAAGGATTTACCAGATAAAGTTGAAAATATTGCATACTGTGAAATGACTCCAGAGCAACGTGACTTCTACCTTGAAGTGTTGGATAGTACAAAAGAAGAATTGTTCAAATCTATTGAACAAAACGGTCTTGAAAAGAGCAGAATGTCTATCTTCTCAGCGTTGTTGCGATTACGTCAAATTTGTTGCCACCCTCGTTTATACGACAAGGATATGGTTAAAGGTGATATTCAATCAGGTAAATTTGAACACTTGAAAGGTATGCTAGAGCAAATTATTTCAGAAGGTCATAGAGTTCTATTGTTTAGCCAATTCGTTGATATGCTTGATATCATTAAAGCATGGTGCGAAAGAGCTGGAATACCTTATGAATATTTGACAGGTAAGACAAAAGACCGTCAAGGTGCAGTTGAAAGATTTAACTCATCAACATCAATTCCGATTTTCTTAATCAGTTTGAAAGCTGGTGGTACTGGTTTGAACTTGACTGGTGCAGATTATGTAATCCACTATGACCCTTGGTGGAACCCTGCGGTTGAAGACCAAGCGACTGACCGTGCTTACCGTATCGGTCAAACTAAAAAAGTATTCGTTTATAGAATTATCACTAAAAATACAGTTGAAGAGAAAATTCAAAAACTTAAATCTATCAAGAGAAACCTTGTAGATAGCGTAATTTCAGTTGATAGAAATATTACAAAATCGCTTACAATCGACGATATCAAAGAAATTTTCTCTGTTGACTAATAGTTTAGGCTTCAAAACTTGTGCCGCAAGGTATAAAGCCGTTTGCATTGTTATAGCCTATTGAAAATTTCAAGTCGGGAATGTTGTTCCAACCAAGTTGTGCAACTTTGTTCACCTTTTGCATTGTGTATTCAAAAGCTGCACCTCTAAATTCTGTTGGCACATCTTTACAATCTTTTAGCTTTTCTTTTAAGTATTCAGAAAATTCAATTCCATTAGAAGTGTAATATTTCCCGTCTTCTCTAGTTTCCATTTTTGAAAGGTCAAGTCCTGTGTAATCCATAACTAAACGATAAGCTTGCATTTTTGCAACTGAATTACTGTCTAAATCGCTCATTTGATTTTTAACATAAGACAAAAGGTTTTAAGCAAGAATTTCCACACTCGTTTATTGTAATCAAGGAATATCCAACGCCGATTTTACATAAAATGCTTGAAAAAGAAGAATTAGATTTGTTGTTGGACGTTTCAAATTCTGACGTTGTGTCATACAGTAGCGAATTGTTAAAGGAAGAAGAAATTTATTTAGACCTTCCAAAAACTCTAAAAACTCAAAGGGATAGTGTAAATTTGGCGGACTTGAAGGATTGTGATTTTATTTTGCTTTCCAAAGAACAAATGCTGGGCAAATTGGCTAGAGAATTGTGTAAAAAATGCAAATTTGAACCAAAAATTTCAGTTGAATGTAGAAACATTGAAACTGTGCATGAGCTTGTAAAACAAGGGCTTGGAATTTCTTTTGTGCCTGAATTATATGCAAAAAATAATCAGGATGGTTTGACAAATTATGCCAAAATAACTCCATTTTTACCAACCAGACCTATTTCTGCAATTTTTTCTAACAAGGTTAAAAGTAAAGCCTTTACAAGATTTCTTGAAATTTTAAAAGATACTTTAAATAAAGCATAAATATAATTATATATATATATATAATTATGATATGGACATGCAATTATTGTCTGAATATTTAGAATACCTTGAATTAGAACGAGGACTGGCGAAAAATACAATTGATGCCTATCGTCGTGATTTAATCATGTTTTTAGATTATTCAAACGTTGAGGATTTAAATTCTATTACAAGAATGGGTATAAATACTTACATTCGATATTTGCATGAAAATGGATACAATCCAACAAGCGTGATGCGAAAGATTGCTTCCATTCGTGGATTTTTCAAATGGCTTTGCGCAAATGAACTTTGTAAAATTGACCCAACTCTTACAATAGAACGTCCAAAATTACCGCAAAAGTTGCCAAAAGTTATGACAATATCGGAAATAGAAGAACTTTTACGTGATAATCTTACCAAAATGCAACGAGTAATTATAGAACTTCTTTATGGTTGCGGACTTCGTGTTTCTGAGCTTGTTGGGCTAAAGACAAACAACTTTGACCTTTCTGCCAAATACCTAACCGCATTTGGTAAAGGTTCAAAAGAACGTATTGTTCCATTAGGTTCAAAAGCAATTGAAGCGATTAAAAATTATTTGCCAGAAAGAGATTTTTTATTAAAAAAATATAGGCTTGATACAAAACAGTTACTAATAAACGAAAAAGGTCACAACGTTACACGACAAGAGGTTTATAATTTTATCCACGAACGAGGTAAGAAGATTCACAAAAATATCTCACCGCACACACTTCGCCACTCTTATGCGACACACTTGCTAGAAAACGGCGCAGATTTGAGAGTTGTGCAAGAACTTTTAGGTCACAGTGACGTTGCTACAACTCAATTATATACACATATTAGTAAGAAACGTCTAAAAGATGTTTACTTTGCAATTAACGGAAATATTTAATGAACATTACAGCAGGAAAATACAAAGGTCAAAAGGTTACAGCACCAGATGAAACAATTACTCGTCCTACACTTTCAAAGGTGAGAATGGCGGTGTTTAATACTCTTCAAGCATTAATCGATTTTGAAGGGGCAAGTTTCTTGGATATGTTTGCAGGCTCTGGAATTATGGGGCTTGAAGCTCTCTCAAGAGGCTTTGAACATGTTGTTGCAATTGAAAAAAATCCAAAAGTTTATAATATTTTGTTGAATAACTATAAAGCTCTAAAGGTTAAGCCAAATGTTCTAAAAGGTGATAGTCTAAAAGTTATTCCTCAAGAACATTTTGATGTAATCTACATTGACCCACCTTATTATTCCGGTGTTTATGAGCAAGCACTAGAGGTTTTACCTGATTGTAATATCGTTATCTTGGAGCATACGACAGATGTTGATTTTTCTGGATACGATGTGATTAAACAAAAAAAATATGGCGATAAAACTCTAACATATCTTAGAAAGTAAGAAGACTAAAAAGGGCGGTTTGCATTTTGCAAACCGCCCTTTTTTAATTATTTATTAAGCTGCTTGAGCTTCTTGGTTTTGTTGTTGAGCTTGAGCTAATTCGCTGAAGTCACGCATAACGTGTTTTTTACCTTTTTTCTTAGATTTACCTGATTTACCAGTTCTTGTTGGTTGTTCAGTTGCTTCAGATTTTTGAGTCTTTTCTGATTTTTTACCTCTTTTAGAACCTGTAGCTGCATCTAATTCAGCGTTGCCTTTGTAAGAACCTTGGTAACCACCTGCTGCATTTGCTCTTTCTTTGGCATCTGCAACTGGTTTTGGTAAACCACGTTCTTCACGAGCTTTATCAATTTCTTCTGGGTTTTTAACTGTTAAAACAACTTTACCAGCAGTTTCTCTTTCGATAGCATCTTTTAAATCTACTGGGTAATCATCGTAGTTGCCACCGATTTTACCTTTGATAATTTCTTCAGTTACAGCATCTGCGTTAACTTGAATGTTATCAGGCATGTTTGGATATCTCTTCATCCATTCGTCGTAAGACATGTTGCCACGAGAACCATTACATTCTTGGCATTCACCCATGTAGTTGTTAGTTGCGTTTGGACCACCTTTTGATTTTGGGTGGATATGTTCTGCTGTAACAACTGCTTTTTGAATTAATCTTTTAGCAAATCTTACATCTGAATGACCATGACCATAATCGCTTAACATTTTAGCAATGATTTTTTCTGATTCTGGTAATTGAACAGCTACGTCTAAGATTTTGTGTACATCTTTGTGAGCTACACCTTTCTTTTCAGTATCAACGATTTGGCTTAAGAAATCAGTTCTGTTAAATCTAGCGCCACCTTTTGGTCTTCTTCTATCGTTAGCACCAACACCAAAAGTTTTAGCTAATTCGCGTTCGCATAAATTTTGAACGATATTTTTGTCGCCTAATAATTCTTTTGATTTTTCGCTTGTTCTTTTTAAAACGTCAATTTGTTCATCTTTTAAAATTTGAGCAGGATCAGCGTTTGTTCTTGAGATAGCAGATGTCAATGTTGCATCAGGCATATCTTTTGTTTGTTTTTGAATGTAGTGAACAATAGCTTTTTCTTCAGCTCTGAAGTATGGCATGTTATCTTCTAAAACTTGGTTTAATTCTGCACCAACAGCTTTGCCAGCTCTAAGTGCGAAATCGTCAGTTTGTTTGTTAGTCATCATTGGACGACCACAACAAGTACAAGGCATGTCTTCTAATTCTTTTACTTTGAAGTTAGAAGTTGAACATGGAAAACCTGTGAAGTTAACCATTTGAGCGCCCATAAAATAATTTCTTGCGATTTGAGATGCTCTTGATGAATTTTTTTCATCAAATGGATTTGAAACTCTTGCTTCTTGTGCTTTTGTGTCTAGTTTGTTAATGTTTTGTGCTTTTGCTACTGTTGAAACTGGAGTAGCAGCCATGATTCTTTGAACGTGCATTTGTGAGACCTTACCTTACCTTCTTAATCTTTTTTTGATTTGTGTTTATTTAATTAATTGAGACCTTTTATATTTTTATTATAATACAAAAATAAATTTTAAATCATCTAATTGTATAGTTTTGTTGCGAATTTATTTTTATTTTTTTCTCCTTGGTGTAGGTTGTGGTTTTGGTAAACCTCTTTCTTCCCTAGCCTTTTCAATCTCTTCAGGGTTTTTAACCTTTAATTGAACTACACCATCTGTTTCTTTGGCAACTGCTTTTTTCAAATCTACAGGATAATCATCATATTTGTCACCTAAGTTGCCATTAATAATTCTTTCTGTAACTTCGTCAATGTTTCTTTGAATGCTACGAGGCATGTTTGGATAATTTTTCATCCATTCTGAATATGGCATGTGACCACGTTTTGAGTTGCAATCACCACATTCTGACATGTAGTTTGCCGTGTTGTCAGGACCACCTAATGTGTCAGGGTGGATGTGTTCTGCTGTTGCAATTGCAGGTTGAGCCAATCTTCTTGCTATTTGAGCATCGCTCTTGTCACCGTGACCATATTTTACAATAAATGCTTCGATAGAATCTTGTGACATTGGTAATTTTACCGCTGTATCAAGCAATTCGCCTGCTAAACTTTTATCTTCTAATTTATCAACTGTTTTTGCAAATGTTTCTAAGAAAGGCACTCTTTCAAAGTGTTTTTTGTCTGTGCTGTTATCAATGTCTTTTAGTGCTTGGTCAACAACTTTTTGAACTGCGTTGTCCTTGCCTAAAACTTCAGCTTTTTTAGAAACTTCACCCAAAACATTTTTTTGTTCGTTTTCTAGTAGAACTTTAGCGTTTGGAGAATAGTGTGTCATTAAACCGCTCATTGACAATTTAGGGTTCTTCTTAGATGTTTCTAAAATGAAGTTTGCAACTGCTTTTTCAGTACCTCTAAAATATTCCATATTTGTAGTCAAAAGCTTTTGTAAATATTCACCAGTAGCGCCAGTAGAATTTTTTTCAAAATTATCAACACCTTTGCTAGTCATCATCATACGACCACAACAAGCACAAGGGATGCCTTCTTCTTTTTTAACTATAAAATCACTTTTAGAACAAGAAAAACCTTTGAATGCTACAAGTTGCTCACCTCTAAAGTAGTTAGCGATTGCTTGAGAGCCTTTTCTGTCGTCAGTTGAAACCTGAGGTTGAGCAATCGGATTAGATTTTGTTGAAACTACGGCATTTAATTGTTTTTGAGGTTGAACGTTAGTTGTTGTAACATCTACTGTTCTAAAATTCATTTAACACACACTTTTTTGTTTAATAAATTGGTACTTTTTTTAACGTTCGTGAAAAAATAATTTGCTAGTTTTTCACAAAATTTTTACAATAGTTTATAATGTAAAAACTACACTAATTCAGCCTCTCACCCAATTGGGGGATTTTTATATTTTTTGATTGTAAACCTGTTGAAAAAAAAAATATTTATGTGAGAATTGTTGTGGAAGATTAATTTTTTTTAGTGAAGGAGAAGAAATGAAAAAAGTATCTACTTTACAAAAAACATTGATGGCATCATTGCTTTCATTGTTCTTTGTATCTGCTCCTGCGTTCGCAAGTGAAGCAGATTTAGTCGTTCCAGAAATTGCTAAACATTATCCTCTAGGACACACATTACTATTAATTGGTATTGCTGTTTCAGTTCTAG
>CALBKW010000126.1 GCA_937895785.1 uncultured Candidatus Melainabacteria bacterium
TGTCATGCCAACAGAATGACGACTTACAGCACCTGCCCCGAAAGCAAATACCAATGGCAATACACCTAAGATAAAAGCAATGTTTGTCATCATAACGGCTCTAAATCTTAATTTCGCCGCTTCCATAGCTGCTGCGATTTCATCACCGCCATTTTTTTCATAAGCATCTTTTGCAAACTCAATAATCAAAATGGCTTGTTTTGTACTTAAACCAATCAACATAATTAAACCAATTTGACAGTACAAATCTAGCGAATATCCTGCTACATATTGAGCAAACAAAGCACCAATCAATGAAACAGGAGCAATTAACATTACAGCAATTGGTAGAGTCCAACTTTCATAAAGTGCAACCAAGAATAAGTACACGAAAGTTAATGACAATACTAAGATTACAACAATTTGCCCTGTTGATTCTTGTTCTTGTAGCGAACTACCAGACCAAGCAAAGCCCATATCACGTGGTAATACTTCATCAGAAACTTTTGCCATTTCCTTCATAGCTTGACCTGAAGAAACACTACCTGCACCATTACCATTGATTGTTACGGCATTATACATATTAAATCTAGTCAAACTATATGGTCCAACAATCGGTTCAAATTTAACCATTGAAGACAATGGAACCATTTTGCCTTCTGTATTTTTAATGAACAATCGCTTCAAATCCGCTTCTTTAGAACGAAAATCAGCATCAGCCTGCAACATTACACGATATACACGACCAAATTTGTTGAAGTCATTTACATAAGTTTGACCATATATAGCTGACATTGTTGTATAAAGTTCGCTAATTGAAACTTTTTGAGCCATAGCTTGTTCTTCATCTACTTTTACGATAATTTGTGGCAAAGTAGCGGTATATGTTGTAAATACTGAAGTTAAGTTTTTGTTTGAATTTGCGGCAGCAATTAATTTTTGAGCTTGGTCATACAATTCTTGAGGACTTCTATCACCTTTATCAAGCAATTGATATTCAAAACCACCAAAGTTACCCATACCAGGGATAGGAGTTGGAGAAAAGGCTACAACTCTTGCGGCTGGATAGTTAGAGAATTGAGCTCTGATTTTTCCGATAATAGCATCCATTTGTTGAGAAGGTTTGTGTCTTTGACTCCAAGGTTTCAATTGTACAACGATAAACGCTGTATTTTCACCTGAGAAACCAATAATGTTAATTGTTTGACGAACCCCGTCCATAACTTTTATTTTATCTTCAATTTGAACAGCAATTTGTTTTGTTCTAACAGTTGAAACACCGTCTGGTAATTGAACTTGAACCATTACGGCACCTTTATCTTCTGTTGGGATAAAACCTGTAGGGATAACATTACCCATAATAATTGCCATCAAAGTAAGAGCACCCAAAGTTACCATAGTTCTTTTTGGTGATTCAACGAAATAATGAGCACATTTTAAGTAAGTATCACGGATACCATTAAACCAATTATCAAACTTTTTAATAATTTCTGGTACTTTTTCATCATCATGTTCTTTCAATATTGTTGAACATAATGCAGGAGCTAGCGATAACGCTACCAATGTTGACAAGCCCATCGAACAAGCAATACATACGGCAAATTGTTGATACATTCTACCATTAACCCCTGGCATAAAACATACAGGAACAAATACCGCCATCAATACCAATGATGTTGCAATTACAGGACTTGTAACCTCGTACATTGTAATAATTGTAGCTTCTCGAGGATTTTTACCAGCCTGAATATGTCGCTGTGCATTTTCAAGTACTACAATCGCATCGTCTACTACCAGACCTACAGCAAGTACCAAACCAAACAGCATTAACAGGTTGATTGAAAATCCTAGCATCGCTACGAAAATAAACACACCAATCAATGATACAGGAATCGCACATAATGGAATAAACGCAGCACGTTTTGAACCTAAGAAAAAGTATGTAACCAAAGCTACAAGTAAAATAGCCAAACCAATTGCGTTTTCTACCTCTTTAATAGATTCTTGCACGAATTCTGTTTCATCGTGTTCAATATGATATTCTAAACCTTTAGGGAAGCCTTTGCTTAATTCTTCCATACGTTTAGCACATTTCTTTGCCAAATCAATTGAGTTTGCTTCTGGTAACTGTCTAATTACGATAAGTGATGAACGTTTACCACCGATAAATGAATCACCCCAATAAGATTCAGCACCTAATTCAACTCTTGCAATATCTTTTAATTTTACATTTGAACCATCTGGATTTGAATAAACTACAATGTTTTCAAATTCACTTGCCGAAGATAAACGACCTTTTGTTCTCAAGGTAAATTTAACGTCATGTGCATCTTTTAAAGGTTCTGCACCTAAATCCCCAACAGCAACTTGAGTATTTTGTGCAATAATTGCATTTTTAACTTCTGTTGCCGAAATTTTATAGTTAGCCATTTTTACTGGGTCTAACCATATACGCATTGAATATTCAGCAGCACCATATACGTTAACACTTGATACTCCCTTAATACGAGCTAATTCATCTTTAATATAAATAGATGCATAGTTTGTAATATATAATGTATCAAACGCATTTGTTGGAGAGTTTACAGCAATCATCAAGATACCAGGACCACCAGTTCTCTTTCGAACAGTTAAACCATAGTTTCTTACATCACTTGGTAAACGAGGTGTAACTAGTTGCAAACGGTTATTAACGTTAATTACCGCCATGTCAGGGTCTGTACCTACTTCAAAGAATACACTTAATTCATAAGAACCGTTTTGAGAAGTTGAAGTCATATAAATCATATCTTCAACACCATTCAATTGTGCTTCAATCGGAGCAGCAATAGTATCTCTAACTACGTCCGCACTTGCACCAGTATACGTAGCACTAACTACAACTTGCGGTGGTGTAATTGACGGATAATCTTCTAGTGGCAATCCGCACATCATAATTAAACCAGCCAAAACGATTGCAAGAGAGATTACAATCGCAAATTTTGGTCTTCTAATGAATAAGTTAATATCTTTTTCGTTATATTCTGCCATTTTATATTACCTAATTATTACTTTTTAGAGTCACTTTCTTTTTTGCATTTGTAGAAGATGCATCAATTGCTTTAATTTCTTCTGGAGTTAATTCTCTAACTGGTCTTGAAGGAATTACACCTTGAATACCCAATACAACAACTTTGTCACCAGCTTTTAAACCAGATTTAACAACCCAATCTTTGCCATCTTGACCAAAAGTTTCGATTTGTTGTATTTGAGGAAGTCCTTTTTCATCAATTTTATATACATATTTGTATTGAGGATTTTCCAAAACTGCAATTTGAGGAACAACAGGTACATTTTCTTTTTCTTTTGAATAGATATAAACCGTAGCGTAGTTACCGTTTATCAACAAACCTTTAGGATTAGGGAATGTCGCACGCATCAAGATAGAACCAGTTGTTGGATCTACATTGTTGTCATGGAAGTTTTGAATACCACTAAATTCATATTTAGAACCAGTTGAAAAATACAAATCAACATTACGATTTACAGAAGCTGTTTTATCTACTCTTAATAATTCAGTGTAGTTTTTAGCATCAAGTGGGAAGGTTACGTAAATAGGATCAACACTATTTAAAGTTGTTAATGCACCACTTTGGGCTGTTACATAGTTACCTACAGTAACTTTAATCATACCAACTTGACCATCAACAGGAGCTTTAACCTTTGTATAAGACAAGTTTCTTAATGCATCTTGATATGCACTTCTATACATAGAAACTTGAGCCTTATAAGAATCACGTTGTGCCAAAACCTCATCATATTTAGCTTTAGCAATATAATCCTGTTTTACAAGTTCCTTTGCACGAGTTAATTGTTTTTCGTAAAAAACTAATTGAGCTTGAGCATTGTCTAAATTAGCTTTTGCTTTATTTGCAGCCAATTGATATTCTTGAGGTTCAATTTCAAATAAAACTTGTCCTTTTTTAACTACATCGCCTTCTTTAAAGTAAGATTTTGTTAAATAACCACTTACCCTAGCAACGATATCAATTCTTGAAACTGATTGTATTCTACCAGGAGCTTCGAATTTTTTGATAACATTACGAGTTTCAATAGCTTGAATTGTAACGCCAGGAGCTCCTGCCATTTTCATTCTTTTAGCTGCTTGAAAACCTTGGAATTGGTAAGCAAAAAATCTTAATAATACCGCTGCTACCGCAATTGATAGCGTTATAATAATCACCTTTTTCATATATATATCCCCAAGTATAGTTATAAAATACCCTATTATTCTTTATAGCACATAAAGATAAGCATAAACCATGCCTTTTTAAAATTCTTATTATCTCTTAATATTATATATAATAAGGCGGCGGACATTTTTGAATGTCAGCCGCCTTATTATTTTAGATTTTATAAATTATTCTTCTGTAGCTGTTGCTTTTTCTTCTTCTTTTTCAACTTTTGGTTCATCACCTTTTTTAGAGAAGAACATTTTACCATCTTTCATGTCTAAGACGATTGTATCACCTTCATGGTATTTACCAGATAAGATTTCTTCAGCTAAAGTATCTTCTACTTTACGTTGAATTAATCTTCTCAATGGTCTAGCACCATAAGCTTCATTATAACCGTCAGTTGCTAAGAAGTCTTTAACATCATCAGTAACTTCCATTGTCAATCCACGTTCATCAAGACGTTTGAACAGGTCTTTCATCATCAAATCAACGATTTGTCTGATTTCTTCCTTGCTCAAGTGAGCAAATACGATAATGTCATCAATACGGTTAATAAATTCAGGTCTGAAAGCTTTTTTCATTTCTTCATTTACTGTATCTTTTAATTTTTCGTATTTATCTTTCTTTTCATCGTCAGCAGTAACGAAACCAAGTTTTGATTGAGTTGCAATCATACTTGCACCAACGTTAGAGGTCATGATGATAATTGTATTTTTGAAGTTTACATGTCTGCCCTTAGAGTCAGTCAAGCGACCATCGTCTAAAATTTGTAACATGATGTTGAATACATCTGGGTGAGCCTTTTCAATTTCATCAAAAAGAATTACAGAATAAGGTTTCTTTCTGATTGTTTCAGTCAAGCTACCACCATCATCGTAACCTACATATCCTGGAGGTGAACCGATTAATTTAGATGTAGAGTGTTTTTCCATGAATTCAGACATGTCAACTCTGACCATATTATCTTCAGAGCCGAACACTGCTTCTGATAAAGCTTTTGCAAGTTCTGTTTTACCAACACCAGTTGGACCACAGAAGATAAAGCTACCTATTGGTCTATTTGGCGATTTCAAACCAACTCTTGCACGTCTGATTGCTTTAGAGATAGCAACGATTGCATCGTTTTGACCAATTACACGCTCGTGTAAAACTTTTTCCAAGTTCAACAATCTGTCACTTTCGCTTTCTGTCAATTTAGTAACAGGAACACCTGTCATCATACCGATAACTTCTGCAACATTTTCTTCTGTAACAACAGGTTTGTTTGCATCGTGTTCATTACGCCATTTTTCAGAAACTTCTCTGATTTTTTCTTTCATATTAGCTTCATCATCGCGAAGTTGAGAAGCTTTTTCAAATTCTTGATTTCTAATAGCTTCTTCTTTTTCCTTGATAATGCTTCTAAGTTCTTTATCTAATTCTTTACCTTCTGGTGACAATGAGCTAACTTTTAGACGAACTTTTGAACAAGCTTCATCTAAAACGTCAATTGCTTTATCTGGTAAGAATCTGTCTGTGATGTATTTGCTTGATAATTTAACAGATGAAACGATTGCATCATCAGAAATGATTAATCTGTGGTGTTCTTCATATTTTGGTTTAATACCACGGATAATTTCAATAGAATCATCAATTGAAGGTTCTTCAATTAAAACTGATTGGAATCTTCTTTCTAATGCTGTATCTTTTTCAATGTGTTTTCTATATTCATCAAGAGTTGTAGCACCGATAACTTGGATTTCACCTCTTGATAAAGCAGGTTTTAAGATGTTTGCTGCGTCAATTGCACCTTCGGCAGCACCAGCACCGATTAATGTATGCATTTCGTCGATAACTAGAATAATGTTACCAGCTTGACGGATTTCGTCCATGATTTTCTTTAAACGTTCTTCAAACTCACCACGGTATTTTGTACCCGCGATTAAAAGTCCCATATCTAATTGAATAACTTTTTTACCATCTAAAATATCTGGAACTTCTGAATTTACAATACGTAAAGCTAAACCTTCAACAACGGCCGTTTTACCAACACCAGGCTCGCCTAAAAGAACAGGGTTGTTTTTTGTACGGCGTGCAAGAATTTGAATTACACGTTCAATTTCTTTTTCACGACCAATAACAGGGTCAAGTCTAAGTTCTGATGCAGCTAATGTTAAATCAGTACCAAATTCATCAAGACTTGGTGTTTTTGCTTTTGTAGTTGAAGAAGTTGAACTTGAAGACGCGCCTGATGAAACAGTTTGAGGTTTTGATTCGCCAAGAATTTTAACAACATTGCTTCTAATTTTATTCAAGTCAACGCCTAAATTTTCTAATACTCGAGCTGCAACACCTTCGCTTTCACGGATTAACCCTAAAAGCAAGTGTTCCGTTCCGATGTAGTTGTGACCAAGTTGTCTTGCTTCATCCCATGACAATTCTAAAACTCTTTTTGCTCTAGGTGTGAATGGAATTTCTACAGCAACAAAACCTGTACCTCTACCAATAATTTTTTCAACTTCTGCACGGGCATCTTTAAGATTTACGCCCATTGATTTTAATGTTTTTGCGGCAACGCCAGTACCTTCGCCAATAAGACCAAGTAAAACTTGTTCTGTACCAACAAAGTTATGACCTAAACGTCTTGCTTCTTCTTGAGCAAGCATTATAACTTTTATTGCCTTTTCTGTAAAACGTTCGAACATATTTTGTTTCCTCTTAATTTCCTACCCTAATCTTATCCGAAATATAAAAAAGTTTCAAGTAATTTAATTTTTTTTTAATTAAAGTGTTGACAAATTTTTTTTCTTAGTTTATATTAGTAATACAGTCAGTCAGGCTCCCATCGTCTAGAGGCCTAGGACACTTCCCTTTCACGGAGGCGACGGCGATTCGAATTCGCCTGGGAGTACCATTTAAAAAGCCACTCAATGAGTGGCTTTTTTATTTCATTTTGTACTTTAACGAGTAAACTGATTATGTACTGTAATTTAACGAGTAAATTGGTTGTACTTTAACGAGTAAATTGGTTATAACGGAAAGTGTGGTATTTTTGTGAAACGAGGCTGTACGAGCGAGTTTTAGAGGTCGGAAAAAACCATACTATCCGTTTTCAAAGTACTCCAAATGTCTCATTTTGTACTCATGCCTCGGCAACGTTTCTCATGGTTTCAAACATAGACTATGGCTGTGTTTTAGAGTTTGTTTACCTTTGAACGGATAAAGTGATTACGTTCGGCAATGAGACATTTAATATTTGAGTCCGAAAGAATGCCGAAAAATTAGGATAAAATTTTTTTCAAATTTCCAAAGTCATGGAAAGTTTTGATTGATTCAAAACTGACACAAAGGTCTGAATTAGTGTTCCAATTCTTCTAATTCAGAGTTATTCTTAATGCTCAATCAATTTATTTACAAGGGTTTCAAATTCAGGAAATGAGATATCAACCCACTGAAATTCATTAATTTTTACAGGATTTTCTGAAATTAACCCTGCTACATACATACTCATTGCCAATCTATGATCATGGTATGTATCTAGCTCACAATTGCCTTTTAGCGGTGTTTTGCCATTAATAATAAATCCGTCTGGCGTTTCATCAATATCAGCTCCAAACTTACGTAATTCTTTTACAACCGCAGTAATTCTATCTGATTCTTTGTTTCTTAAATCTTGAGCATCTTTAATTACAGTTGTACCTTCAGCTTGAGTCGCCAATACGGCAATTACAGGTAATTCATCTATTAAGCGCGGAATTAAACTACCTGAAATTTCGCAAGCACGTAAATCCGATGTTTTTACTCTTAAATCACCAACTTCTTCATTTGAAACAAGTTTTTTATCTAAAATTTCAACATCTCCGCCCATCATTTTAACAACATCTAAAATGCCTGTACGCGTAGGGTTTAGACCGACATTTTTAATAACAAAATCGGAATTTGGAACAATCAAACCAGCAACAATAAAGAAGGTAGCTGATGAAATATCCCCACAAATTGAAATATCATGAGCTGTTAATTCTGAGCGTTTAATTGTTGTTTTTGCCCCGTCGTATTGAATATCTGCACCCAAATATTTAAGCATGCGTTCTGTATGGTCACGAGAAACATAAGGTTCTGTAAAAATTGTTTCACCATCTGCATGCAAACCCGCGAGTAGAACACAAGATTTAACCTGTGCTGAAGCTAATTTTGAGTTATATTCAATTCCACGCAAATTTTGTCCATAAATTTTTAATGGGGCTTTAAATTCATTTGAGTCAATCTTTGCGCCCATCAATGACAATGGTTCAATTACACGCTTCATCGGTCTTTTAGACAAACTTTCATCACCAAACAAAACAGAATCAAAATTTTGTCCCGCTAAAATGCCAGACACCAAACGCATGGTAGTGCCTGAATTTCCGCAGTTTAAATCTTTTGTCGGCGCTTTAAGTTTGCCATTAGAAATTAAAATTAATTCTTGCTCAGATAAAAATTCATGCTCAATACCTAATTGAGAGAAAACTTTTAATGTTGAATGACAATCTGCCCCACGAGAGAAATTAGAAATTTTTGTTTTTCCTTTTGCTAAAGAAGAAAACATAATTGCCCTATGAGATATTGATTTATCAGAAGGGATAACGATTTCGCCCTTCAAACCTGATGTGATTTTACTAACAATTTTATCCATACAAAAATTTTAACATAAACCAAATGGAGGATAAATTTAAAAACGCTCTAAAGATATTTTTTTGACGTGCGATATAAAAGGCATAAGAAAACCGAAAGGTTTACTTACCTCCTCCCCAAGTCTAGTAGCCGCCGATTAGGTGGCTTTTTTTTATGGAAAATTAATAACCAAGATACGGATAAAAACCCTCTCGAAGTATTTCTGCCCAAAGAGCTGCACCACTAGTATAGAACTCTTTCATTTTTCTTCTTTCTTCTAATTCAAGACTTATTATTTTCGGTCCATAAATTTGAACTACCCCACCTAATAGGTCTTTTACAGTTGTAAAATCATTCAGTGTTGCATCTTCAATTATTAATTCACATTTTATTTTTTCACCCCTGTTTATTTCTACATCATTGAAAACAAAATCTTTTTTTAATGAACCGTCAAGAGTTTTACAACGTAATGTAATATCATCTAAAACACCATTTGAAACATCTACTTGCCATTTTTCGATTATTTCATCTATCAATAATTCTATTTTAATAGTGTTGTATTTATAGCTATAACTTGCAGAAATTGTAGAAGGTGTATCTGAGAATTCATTAGTATAACTAAATGGAGCCAAACAATCCATTAAATAACCAACATATATACCGCCCAATGTAATAAGTATAGTAATAAAAGAAATAATAACATTCTTAACTAGGAAATTATTACTATCTTTTTGTTCATCTTCTGTATATTTTTGATAAAAATTTTCACTCATTACTATTTCTTTCCATTTTATTCATTTTCATAATTTTCAACACAAATAAAAAATTCATTTGTTGCTTTGAAATTATGTTCTTTTAATATGTTGTAGCAAGTTTTTACAGTATTATATTCTTTTGTTTTTGGATTAACACTGCTTAAAAATTCCTCGTATGCCTTTTTTGCCTCAGGTAACAACCTATTATCTATATAATCAAAATAAAGCCAAATGAATTGTTTGAACCACACATAAAATCTGAAGTGTACATTTTTAATGTTTTTGTAACCTCTTCCTGCTTAAAATTAGAATAATTTTCTCTGAATTTTTGCCAAGATATTATCAAGTCTAATAACTGTTTTTTAGATAAACTAACAGTTGCATCAAGATAATAAGCATTACCATCTAAAAACTTTTCTTCCTCTTGTTTTAACAAAATAAAATCTTTTAATGGTTTGCTTAAAAAACTAGAATAATTTTCATTAAGATATTTATAATTTATAGAAGATTCAAAATAGCCTTCTCCTGCATAAACCATTTTTATAAATGGAACTTGTGGATATGTAATATTTAAAGTATCTATAATTTTGCGGTTATAAACAGGCTCTATTTTTATTGTTGGTATAATTCTAATAACTGTTTTATTTATTTCATCCTCGTACACATTTTCTCCAAAATAAGGATTTTCTTCATATAATTGAGCAATAAAAGTATCATCATTCCAAATTAACTTGTTAAATAGATTACAAATCCCTATAAGGTTGTTATAGTAAACTTCAAATACTTTGTCTTTATTTTTGGTTAAATGAATCTTACTAATATAGTTTTTCATTATAACTTCTTTTTGCTTTTGTTTTATTAATAGTTTGCAAATATCGTTATAAATAATTTCATCTGCACTATTGGGAATATTTAATGCCACTTCAGAAATAGTCTTTTGGGTAATTTTTTCCTCATAATTTTTTATATAAAAAATAGAAAAGACTACCATCACAAAACAAAAACAACATGAAATTACTATTAAATTATTTTTCATATACTACACTCTATCTTATTTTTAACTCGATTATATTGCCATTTTCAACATAAAAGAAGATATTGCCATAAAAAAATCCTTGATAATTCCAGAACAACCTTTCCTCTTTTGAAAATCTAAAAATTTTATTCAAATCAAAATTTTCAATGTATAAACCTTCTTTATTTTTTATTACTAAATTATTTATTTCTAATGGAAAGGTGACAGAATTAACAAATAAATCTTTATCACTTTCTTTTACTGCATATTTAATTTTTTTAAGAAACATAGTCGCTACTCTAATATCTTCTTTAGTAAAAATATCATCAGAACTTGTACAAATATCTTCGTTTAAACTAGAATCTTTTTCCAATTCACTGAATGTAGGACATAATAATATTTCTTCTTGATTATAATCATTTGTAATAGGTTTATTTTGTTGTGAAATCATAACTTCTATACCATTTGGGTTATTACTTAAAACAGTTTTAGCAATAGTTTGTGAAGTTATAAAAAAACAAAAAATAAGAAAAATAAATATTGATTTTTTGAACATATTAATACCTTTTATTTAATTGATTTCATAATAGATTTTAAATCTTCTATTTTAGTTTTATCTTTTACTCTTGCAACGGGGTGATAAACTGGATATATTTTTCGACCGTTTTTTGTAATTTCTTTACCATGAATATTTTTTAAAGGCTCTGCTATTTTAAAAAATTTCATTGCAGTTACACCGCATAATATTATAAATTTTGGATTTATTATTTCGATTTGTTGTTCTAAAAATGTTCTACAGTTTTTTATTTCATCTTTCTGTGGTCTTCTATCTTTTTTATTTTTATTTTTATCTGTAGTTCTACATTTTAGGACATTACAAAAATAAATATCTTTTTCTATATCAAAACCTACCTCTTTTAGGTAACTCTTCAATTTTACACCCGCTTTACCTACAAAAGGTTCTCTATTTTTAACTTCTTCACATCCAGGAGCTTCGCCAATTATCATTATTTCTGCGTGTTCATTACCTTTACCAAATACTTTAGTCTTATTTTTTATTTGTAAACATTTTTCACAAAGTTCAACTTGCTTTTTTAATTCATATAAATTTATCATCTTTACTCCTTTAATACTTTAATATTTTGGAAAAGCCGCATTTTTTAAAGTTTCTTTTGTTTTTTCTGTATTTTGTTTATACTTTATAGCCTGTTTTTCACTTCTAAGTAACAAATCGGTAGGTTTATAATGACGATTATCGATGCCAAATGTCATCAACTTTTGAGCATCTTGATAACTCACTCCATGCTCAACTCTTAGTCTATAAACGACTTTAAATAAATCTCCTAAATAATTAGAAGTATAAACCATTTCCTCATAACTTTTCTTCGGCGAGTTCCATACATTTTTTGATTCTTCAAGATCCATAGCGTTTTCAAAATTATAATTATCTGGATTTATTTCATAAACCCATTTATCTTTAGATGTAGCAAGACCAATACCTATTTTATTTATATTTTTACCATTTATAACTAAAAAATCATCACCATTTTTATCTTCAATCAGAGATATATTTTCACCTTTATTTGTCGTTATTGATACTTTTTTTACTATGATTGATTTATTTGCTTGCTTTATCTGTTCTTGTTTTCTTTCATATTGCATTTGAGTTTGCAAGTTTTTATAAAGATTGCAACGATTTTGGATTGCAGATTGAACATTATAAATA
>CALBKW010000127.1 GCA_937895785.1 uncultured Candidatus Melainabacteria bacterium
CCAGGTGTTGCTGCAGTAATTGCAACAATTGATTTATCTTTTTCACGTTTTTTTAAGATAAAATCAGTTGTAATGTTACCGTATGTTTCAGGTAAATTTGCTGGAATAACTGGAGTTTTACCATTAATTCTGCCAGAAACAGTATTATGGAACATTTCCTTGTTTTCTTCTGCTGGAGTATAGCCATTGCCTTTTAGAGTATGAATATGAAGTACAACAGGTTTTGTTGTATCTTTGGCTTTGCTAAACAAGTCTATTAATTTTTCTAAATCATTACCTTCTTCTAAATAGTGGTAATCATAGCCAAATGTTTTAAAGAAATTGTTTTGACATGTACCATTTGACTCTCTTAATTCGCCTAAGTTTTTATATAAACCACCTTGGTTTTCAGATATAGACATTTCATTATCATTGACAATGATAATGAAATTACTGTTAAGCATTGCTGCATTGTTCAAACCTTCAAATGCTTCGCCACCACTTAAAGAACCGTCACCAATTAACGCAATAACATTATAGTTATCTCCATTAATATCACGAGCTTTAGCGACACCAGATGCAAGACTCAATGATGTAGATGTGTGACCTAAAACAAATGTGTCATGTTCTGATTCGTTTGGATTAAAGAAACCTGAGATGTTTTTGATAATATCTCCAACAAAACCTGATTTTCTGCCAGTAAGCATTTTGTGAGTGTAGCATTGGTGTGATACGTCAAAAATAAATTTATCAACAGGTGAATTAAACACATAATGTAATGCGATTGTAGCTTCAACAATACCTAAATTTGGGCTACAGTGACCGCCAATTTTATTAACTCTATTTAAAATACCATCTCTGATTTCTTGAGCTAGTGTTTTCATTTCATCTAATGATAGCTTCTTTAAATCGAATGGTGAATCAATCTTTTTTAATAATGTCATGTCATACTCCAATTTCAAAAAAGATTATAGCATACAAATAAATAGTATCAATACAAAAAGTTAAGAAGTTTTAATATTATGCAATAGATTTTAACTTATTATCAGCTTCAACAACCTCAGTAGGCAAGCCTACGTGGTGTATACGGGGAATGATATAATCTTCGTGATATTCAACTGGTGCAGCTAAGTCATCATCTGTATCGTTACATACAAATATTAATTTACCATCTGGAGCAACTTTTGCTCCAATAACAGTAATTTCATGTCCATTAATAATATTATTATCTTCATCAGTTGAAGTATAACCAATGATTACGTTTTGACCTGACGCCATTGAGTTTAATAAACTTCTTTTTACAACATTAAAGTCAGCTTTATAGCCAACTAATTTTGCAGTTGGGTTACCTTCTTTATCGGTTGCTTCTTGTAAATCTTGGAATGTAACAGAAGTTTTGTTAGAATCTGTTACCACAGATTCTGTAAAAGTTTTTTCTATTTCAACTAAGCCTTTGTTGCCAGGTCCAAAGGAAGCCACACGTGTATCATTTAAGGTGTTATAAGTTTGTTGAGAACCAACGTTCATAAATGTAGATTGCATTAAAACATCTAACGGTGAACGTTCTAATGCATCTTTATCAACAGTTTGGATGTGAGCTCTTATAATGGCGTTTTTATCAGGAGCAATAGTTACATCTGCTTTGTCGTTATCTTTCATTTGATATGGAATCTTGAAATTATCTAACAACCATTTTGCATCATCTTTATTGTCACAAAGATTTTTTAAATCAATTGTTTTATTTACAGACATTTTTTCAGATGAAATTCCTTCCGCAACTCTAACAAATTCTGCAGGCATTTGACTCGCTAAGTTGTATTCAATACTTGCAGCTACACAACATCCAGAATGAGTAACTTCTTCAACTGTTGGGTCATAAGCTTGAATTGTTGGTTTTAAATTTTCAGGTAAATTACCAAAATGTTGAGTAATAATACAAGGATTAGCAATGGTTTTGACAGTATCATTTAACATTGTTCTTGTATCTAATCCATCAGCACGTTTTGTTGTCATCATTTTGTACAAATTGTCTAGTGCTGTCGATTTATCATTCGATTTATTATTCAACAAAATTCCTGATTTTAATGAATAATCAAGAGCTACTTTTGCATCTTTATCTAAATTTGCAGATATATCACAGTATTTTTTTATTTCGTCTTTCGTTGTTAATTGAGTTTTTGCAACATTTACAGGGTTGTAAGAAGTAAATGACGGACGAGTAATTGGATTATAGGCATAAGACGCTGAAACCCCAGCAGAAGTCTTTGCTTTTGCTGGTTGAACATTATAAATGTTTGTTGTTTGTACGCCTGATAAATACATGTATAAAAAAGCCTTGTTTAAACCTTATACTTATTAAACGTAAAAAGATTGGAAAATTTGCGTTTTTTAGGTATAATATATTAAAAATGTTAACAAAAGTGGGGATAAGTTTACGGAAGTTAGAATTAAAAATTTAACATTTGAACAAATTAGGATATCAATTGATAGACTAACCCGTTTTAAATATACAGAAGATAAATATTTAAGAGTTTTTAAAGATATAATTCTGTCAAATTTAATTGAGCCGCGTTATAAAAGAAAAGATTTGGATGACATGGAATATCTGCAATTAAGAGAGTTTGCAGAAAATATCTTAAATATGTCAATAAATGAATTATCTAGAAATGTGAAAAATACACTAAGGATAAACGAAAAACTTAAAGAATATGAAAATAAAATTTTTAATTTAAATGAAGAAATTAATTACCTCTTAAATAACAAAATTAATTATGATGGATTTATTTCAATTTTAAATGATGAAGATTTGCCTAACAATCTAATTTGGTTAAAATCTCTTGCCACAGACAAGCAAATAAGGGAAGAAAAAGCTATTAAATTCCCCATTGAAAAAGTTGTCATAACTGAAGGTATTACAGAAGAAATACTTTTGCCTGTTTTTGCAGAGCATTTAGGTTTTGATTTTAATAAAAAGGGAATCCAAGTAATTTCTGCAGGTGGCAAAAATCAAGTTGTAAAACTAGTTTATACATTAGCAGAACAGCTAAAAATACCAATGTTTGTACTTCTTGATAATGATGCTCAAGCAAATTATGACCAAATCTTACCTAAATTAAGAAATTTTGATAAAATTCACTTGCTATCTCATGGTGAATTTGAAGACATCTTACCTAAAGAGCTAATTTTAAAAACATTGAACGATTATTTTAAAAATTTGAATCATATTGAAGAAAAAGAATTTGAAGACGAAAGAATGGTTAAAAACTTAGAAGAAATCTTTAAGCGAAAAGGGTTTCATGAGTTTAAGAAAGCAGAATTTGCACAATTAGTTAAAGCTCATATCTCAACAGAGGATGATCTGACTGAAGAAATTAAGAGCATAATTAATGAGCTAAGAATGCTTACTTCTTCTGCAAGTCAGTAAATTGTTGCAAATAATATTTTACGCCATCAGTTATGTAAAGCTTTGGTTCTTTCATTACAAAACTATCAAGCATTGCAATTCCTTTTTGTTTTTGACCTTTTGCGATATAAATCAATCCAATTGTAATATCATCAAGTGGCGTTTTTTTATTACGGATTAGTGTATTTAATTTTTTATCCAACATTCCGAGATATTGATAAGATGTTACCAAATTTAAATAATACTTAAAATTTAAAGGATTCTTATCAATGGCTCTTTCAAAACAATCTAGTGACATTGTATAATATCCTAGTTTTAGATATGTTTCACCAAGATTATTGTAATAAACAGATGATGCCTGAGTGTTTGGATTTAAGGATATTGCAATTTTAAATTCTTGTATTGCAGCATAATATTGCCCCATATCTAAATACATTAGTCCATAGTTATTATGGATATATGCATTCTTTTCTGGGTTTACATCCGTCAAACCTATTACATCATAGGAATAGGCAACTGTTGGAATTATTAAAAGTGCTAATATAATAAGAAGTTTTTTTATCATTTTAGATGTTAATTTCTAATCCTTCGTATGCAAAATCAGCTTTATCAGCTAAATCTCCATATATTTTAGCTATACTATTTAATTTGTCATCATCATAAGATGGATCAAAATGGAAGAAAATTACTTTTTTAGCATGACAGTAGTCTTGACATTCTAACGCCATGTCAAATGTTGAATGACCAAAACCTTGCTTTGGAGCATGTGGATTTAAGTAATCTTCAGTAGTATATTGAGTATCATGAATTAGTAAATCACAGCCTCTAGCAAAGTTAGCTAATTTTTTGTCACCACCAAAGTACGTTTCTTTGTCAGTGGCGTAAACTAATGATTTACCCTTATATTCAATTTTATAAATTACAACCCCTTCTTGAGGGTGTGCGTATGATTTATAAGATGTAATTACAACATCATCAAGTAAGACTTCAATATCATCTTCAGAAACTCGTTTGATTATTGGATCACTTCCGTGTCTTAAAATAATGCACTCAGTTTCATCTATATCACAAATGTTTAAATTAGCGGCGATGTCACCTAAATCAATAGGGAATGTTTTGGTAAATAATAGTTGGGCTAATTCATCAGCTAAATCTTCATTATAATTTGAAGTTCCGAAAACATTTAATTTGGTTGTTGGAATGTGGTTTGGCGCAAAGAATGTAAAACCAATAATATGGTCTTGATGTATGTGACTTAATAAAAGAGTAGCCTCAATAGGCTTTCTATCTTTTAAGTGTGAGCCAGACATAATATGATCTTTTAACAATTCACTACCAAGTTCAATAAGACCAGTTCCAGCATCTAAAATAATTAAATGCCCTCCAACTCTAACTTCTACGCAAGATGTATTACCACCATATTGCATAAATTTTTTATTTGCACAAGGATAACTACCTCTTACTCCTCTAAACTTAACTTTAAATTCTTCGTTCATTATTTATTGTCTCCCTTTTGGTATTGTAATCGTAACAGTCCTATCTTTTTCATCACCATAATACATAGAAGCATGGAATACCATTAATTTAGCTTTTGTCTGTAATTCATGCAATCTTGTTGGTACATATTGGATTTCAAAAACTGATTTATTTTTGTAATTGTGAATTGTGACAAATCTAAAGGCATTTGGATATGAAATTAATGCTGGAGTGCTCACATGAACCAAGTTTCCTTCTTGTGAAACCTTTGTTGTATGATAATGACCTGTAAAAATTCCTATAGGATTGTTGTATTTTTTTAAAATTGCATACATATCATTAGCATTTACTAACCTGTGGCTATCACTTGAAAATGGTTGTTTTAATGGAACATGCATAAAAATAAGTACTGTATTGTTGCCCGCAGATGCAAGTTCTTTATCTAAAAATTCTAATTGTTCTTCAGGTAATTCGCCTTGTGCGGTTAGTCTTGTGTCAATAATTGGGTCTAAAGCTATTACTTTAAAACCAACCTTTGGAGTGAATGAATAATAGGTCTTTGAAAATTTATAGGTTTTATTATATTCATTCATTAATTGTACATATAGTCTTCTATTTAAATATCCACCTAGACATAAATCATGGTTACCAGGTACCGCGTAATATGGATATTTTAAATTTTTTGTGTGCTCAAAAAACAATTTCATATTTTTTTCAAAAGGAACATCTATAATGTCGCCAGTAAAAAACACAAAATCAAGATTTGGTGTCTGATTAATAACTTCAATTGCATCATCCAATAATTGACCTGACTGAGCAGTTAATCTATAAGCTTTATTTACAGTGTCTGTAGATAAATGGTTGTCGCTAACTTGAGCAAATTTTAGAGTGTTAGCATTTGAACCAAGTCCAGCGGCATTACAATAAATTTGTATACCACAAGCTGTAACAACGACTAAGATTGATGTAAATATGAAGTTAAAAAGTTTACTTATTAAACTTGAATGTTTTTTTCTTCTCATCAGTATTAAATCTCGATTCTATTTCACTCTTAATATAATTGTATCCAGCTTGGTCGTCAAGTCTATCGTATAAATTCAGTAAAGCTAAATATAAAGGTTTACTGTTAGGATTTGCTTGGATACCATCTTGTAACATTTTTATAGCCAAGTTAACTTTTCCAGTGTTGTAATAAATGCAACTTAAATCAATGTAATCTTGATACAATACAGGTGTAACTTGAAGTGCTGTATTCATATATTTTACATAATTGTTTTTGTCATCTATTTGCTTATAGCATTGAGCTAAATTGTAATAATAGATTGCACGCTTGCTGTCTAATACAATAGCTTTGTTAAAGTTGATTATTGCCATCTCATAGCGCTTTAATGCTAAATTACATAAGCCAATGTAATTATAGATTTCAGGATATTGATATTCAGGTTCAATAATTTGTAAATTTAATAGCGCATTACTGTATTCCCCTGCATTATACTCTATTTTTGCTAGTTCTAACCTGTAAATATTTGTTGGATTTAATTTTATTGCTGTTTTCATGTATTTTTTTGCAGTTAAATATTCACCTAAAATATAATAATTTTTGGCAAGCATTGAGTATGCAAAATCCGAATTTGGATTAAATTCAATATAATTCTTTAATGTTGTTATTGACTGTTCATATTTATCAGTTTTAAAGTCCGCTATAGCTAATGCAAGATAAGGTGGTGCAAAATTTGAATTTAGATTAATTGAATCTACATAATAAGGTATAGATGCAGGATAGTCCCCAATTGAAGTGTAGTAATCACCTAGGAGATAGTACGTCCAATAATTAGTTGGATTAACATCTAATGCTTTTTTTAAATATGAGTATTGTTTTTCTAAATCTCCACGTTGTTTGTATAGTAAAGCTAAATTTATATATGGCTGCGGGTATGTTTTACTAATTGCAGCAGCTTTTTTGAAATATTTTTCAGCGCTATCAAGATTATTTTTCATCCAGTACGCCATACCGAGGTTGTTATATGCTATGTAATTTTTGTTATCAACTGAAACAGCTCTGAAAAAGCTTTGAATGGCACTATCGTACTCTTCATTCAAATAAAACTGTTTTCCTTGTTTATTATAATAATCTGAATTATTTTCAATTTTTAATTTATCGGTTCTCGGAATATCTAAGATAGCCAAATCTGATAAATTTTTCTGTTTAGAAAGTGTCATTGCTGCTCTGGATAAGTCATCATTTGATTCTTGAGGTAATAAACGAGTTTTTAGTTGTAGAGCTTTTGAAAATCTTGGATTAATCATTAGAACATAATCAATATATTCTAATGCTTTTGTAGTATCTCCACTTTCCAAATAGTTTTGAGCAATATCATAATAATCGTCGACAAGTTCATTTGCAGAACAAGGTACAATTAAAAAGACAAATAATATTAATAAAAATCCCCACTTTTTCATAGTTTATTTATTATCCTGATTTAATCTGATGTCCTCAATAACGCTAATCATTTTCTTTGGATTACACATTGGACATGAGTTCCATAATAAAGTGTGTAGTTCTTCTCCATTGACTCTATCTTTAAAATCAAAATTACACATACCTTTTATCATATTTTGTGAACCATCAACAAGACTTGAGAAATATTCACAGCAATAACAAATTTTTAGTTGAAAACCATAATCATTAAGTTTTGAAGTTAATTCATTTAATGCCTCAACCATACGAATTTGCTTTGTTGAAGAAAATTTCTTCTTTTTAAAACGGAAAACAACCATAGCTAAACCATTTTCAGAAATTAAATCTAATTTGCAAGGTATGTTTGCTTTTCCGTTTGTTGCAATAACGTTTACAGTATATTTTTGAATATCTTTTTTAGTTTTATTTAAAAAGTGTTTTTTTATGAATCTATATGGTGGTAGGTTATCTAGTAGGTGTCCAATTGAATAGAATGGATAAACTGCCAAGTATAAGAAATCTTTTGCAAATAATTCTGATTTTATGATACTTATGGCAAAGCCTAGCAATAATAATGAAAAAATTGTGAATACAACCATAAAGTTAAACATAAAATAGAATTTATAAGTTAAACCAAGGTAGAATATTGATAAAATTAAAACTACCAAAGAACTAGGTGCAATTAATGAAAATGCGTGTTCAATAAATTTTACATTGAATGTAAATAGCTGAGAAAGACATTGCTTAAATAAGCGTACTCTGTAACTAATTGAGGGCTTTTCCAATTTAAAGTTATATGATTTTACGTAGGTTTTTATATCGGGTACATATAAACAAGGAAATCCCAATTTTGATAGTAGAATACTGTATTTTAGCTCAGTATTTACATCTTTTAAATCGAGGGCATCTATTTTTTCAACAAATTGTTTGTTTATAGCAAAAACAGAGGAATCAATCTTATCTGAGAATCCCATTAACGCTCTAGCATATCTGATAAAGTTATTAAAGTATTTTTGACAAGTTATATTAACTTTTTCAGAGAATGTTAAATTATCATTTTCAATAACAATAGTTTGTCCAACAACAACAGGAGATAACTTCAATGCCCTATTTACATTTTGTAGAAAATCCTCTTCAATAAATTTGTTAACATCAAGAAAAACATACGAGTTTATTGTTGTATCTTGTCGTAGTTCTTCCAACAATATAGATATTGCTTGATCTCTACCTACAGTAACCCCATCATTTAAATTTAAGACTTTAATGTTTAATCTATCTGCAATCAATTCCTCAGAATGATCTGTACAATTATCTAAAATGACGTACACCAAAAAGTTCTGTGCTGAATATGTCTGATGAATTAGTTGTTCTAAAATGTTTTTTAGTGCATCGTGATTATTATGAGAATAAACAATTGCACATAATGTTTCTTGCTCTATATTCATCGTATGTCTTCTAAGTGCAACAAACTTTCTATCATTCAAGCTTCTTAAAGCCAAAATGAAATAATAAATTGAAAAAATTGCAATATATATATATAGTAAGTCTAGTATTAGTTCCATAACTATGCCTATGTTTTAATTTTATAAAAAAAGAATGAAAAAATCCATTTTTCCTATCAAAAATGTAATATTTATATATATTTTGTTCAAAAAATATAATTTTTATGCGAACATGAACACAAATAAATGAGGAGGTTTTATGACAGAATACGTTTACCTAGATGGCAAATATGTTGATAAAGATAAAGCCATGATACCAGTTATGACACATGCATTCCTATATGGTACTGCTGTGTTTGAAGGTTTAAGAGCTTATTACAACGAAGAAGAAAAACAATTGTATGTTTTTAGACCTAGAGAACATTTTGAAAGATTATTCCAAAGTGCAAAGGTTCTTTATATGGACACATGCTACTCATTAGAAGAACATTTAGATATTTTAAAAAATCTATTGAAAAAAGATAAGTTTACATCTGATGCATATATTAGACCAATTATTTATAAAGCTGCTGATAGAATTGGACCACATTTAATTGATAATCCCGATAAATATCTTGTATTTGCATTTCCAATGAAGGATTACTTTGCAAATAAAGGACTAAAAGTTTGTGTTTCAACCTGGAGAAGAAACTCAGATAATTCAATTCCACCAAGAGCAAAAATTAATGGTGCTTATGTGAATGCCTCATTAATTTCAACAGAGGCAAGGATGAATGGTTTTGATGATGCTATTGTTCTTTCTCAATCTGGTAAAGTTGCAGAAGGTGCAGCAATGAATTTATTTCTTGTAATTAATGACAAACTAGTAACAACAACCACAACATCTGAAATACTTACAGGAGTTACAAGAAATACAATAATTCAATTAGCAAAAGAAGTTTTAGGCTGGGAAGTTGAAGAAAGAGTAATCGATAGAAGTGAATTGTACTCAGCAGATGAAGCCTTCTTCTGCGGTACTGGTGCTCAAATTGTTCCAATTTGTTCAATTGATAATAGAAATATTGACAATGGTGAAGTTGGACAAAAAGTTTTGGAACTTCAAAAACTTTATTTTGATGTGGTTAAAGGTAAAGTTCCTAAATATAAAGAATGGTGCATGCCTGTATATGATTAGTTTTTTCGGGTTATGTGTAAAATATCTATATTACAGCATTAAATACTTGCTCTCAGGACAAGTACGATTTAAAAGTGTTTTAAATCAAGCTGCAGCAATTAGTTATGATTCATTACCAATATCAATGATAATTTCTTTTATTGCCGCGGCAGTAATTGCTATTCAGGTTGCAAAACAGTTTTTAATGTCTGGTGCTGATTCTTATATTGGTGGCACTATTGCAGTTGTAATCATTAGAGAAATAGCTCCCGGTTTTACAGCATTAGCAATTGGTGCTAGAGCAGGAACATCAATTTCTGCTGAAATTGCAAATATGCAAGTTACATCACAAGTTGATGCGATAAAAACACTTAAAGTAAATCCAGTTGGTTATTACTTTACTCCAAGAATCCTTGCTGGTATTACCACAGTTCCTATGGTTGTTATAATTACCGAAGTTATAGGTATTCTTGGAGGAATGCTTGTATCTGCAGCTACAATTGGGTTGCATCCAAATCGGTATGTAAATTCTGTATGGTTATGGCTAAATACAAGAGATATTTATATAAGTTTATTTAAAGCTTCTGTCTTTGGTGGTCTAGTTGCTTTAGTTTGTGCTACTCAAGGTTATACGACAAAAGGTGGTGCAAAAGATGTTGGTATTTCAACAACACAAGCTGCGATTAAGTCAACAATTTACATGCTGATAGCTGATTTTTTGATTAATTTAATATTTTATCTATAAAAAATCCACCTTTTAAGGTGGATTTTTTTAGTCATCACTTGATGTTGAACTATCACTTAAGTATTTATAATCCAGTAAACTACTGTCACTTGATGAAACTGATGTATCATAATATGTTGACATTGTTCTATCATTTTTTCTTAATTTTTCAACAGAAGAATCAACTCCGTATGCTTGTATTTCTTCATTTGTAACTTTGCCATCTTTATTTTTATCTATTTCATTAAAGTGAGAAACAACTGTATCTAACAATGATGAAGACATACCTGTAGATGTTCCCAATTGATAAAGTTGTTCTAATGTCATACCGTTTCTTGATAAACTAGACGTTAAATCTTGCAATTCATTAGATGAAATTTTACCATCGTGATCTTTATCTATACTGTTAAAATTAGCTTGCAAATATGATTTAAAGTTTGTATTTAAACCATTTGATGTCAATGCTGTATTCGCATCTTTATTTGCTAAGTTTGCTAATGTAATTCCATCACTGAATTGTGATGCTAAAATTGAATATGTATTTGATAATCCAGAATTCATTGCTGTAAACAATGAAGTTCCGTCTATTAATCTTGACATAGTTGCCTCCATTCTTTATCATTCATTTAATGTTTTATTTCGGAAAGTCAACAGTTTATATTTACTAAAAATAAAAAATCTCCTACTTTTTCAGTAGAAGATTTTTTATTTATTAAATTACTTTATCAATTAAGCTAAACCGAATTGAGGAGCGATGTTTTTAGCTTCTTGTTGTTCACCTTG
>CALBKW010000128.1 GCA_937895785.1 uncultured Candidatus Melainabacteria bacterium
TCATTTTAGAAAGGCTTAGTTTGTAATCTGCGCGTGCTGAAACTTTTTCTGAAATACCGTGAGATGAACCAATTACAAAAATTAATTCATTTGTGCCTGAATTTGCGATAGCATTAATCTGTTCTGCAAAATCTTCAGAAGATAACATCTTACCACCTATTTCCATGGTAATGACAAAAGAAGATGGTTTTATGTGCGCTAAAATTTTGTCTGCTTCAAAGTCTAAGCAACGTTTTACCAAATTTTCGTCTTTAACTTCAACTGGTTTAATTTCGGTTACTTCAATAGTACAGTATGGAGCAATTCTTTTTAAAAATTCGTCTATACCTGTTTTTAAATATGGTTCGTTAACTTTTCCTAGTGCAATAATTTTAATTTTCATTTGTTAAATATATAGATTGCGATGGGAACGCAAAATCTATTCCTTCTTTTCTGTATTGTGTGATAATCTCAGTGAGTACGTTTTCTCTAACTCTGCGGAAGTTATCAAGATCACCGTACTTTATGTATGCCGTAAATTCAATATCAATTGAACTTGCGTTTAATTCTTTTAAAAATACTCTATAATTATTTGTTATGTCTTCATTTGAAGTTAAAATGTCTTTTAATATTTGAATAGCTTTTTGGATTTTTTCATCACTTGTTTCGTACGTTACTCCAATTGTAGCACCAAGTCGACGTTCTTTTATTGCGGAAATGTTTGTTACAACAGCATTTGCAACTACATTGTTAGGTAGTGTAATGATTGTATTATCAATAGTTCTTATTTTTGTTGAACGCAAAGTAATATCAACAACAGTACCTTCAATGCTATCAATAATTACATAATCACCTAAGTCGAAAATTTTGTCATAAAGAATTGCGAATGAACCAAAGATATTTGCGATAGATTCTTTAGCAGCAAAGCTGACAGCCATACCAATGATACCAAAACCTGCTACAAGAGAGGTCATTGAATAACCGTGGGCTTGCATTACTGATGCCGCAATGATTAACATTACTATTGTTTTTGCAATCTTGTTTAAAATTGGGCAAAAACTCAATAATCTAGCACTATTTTCGTGTCTTTTTTTGATGTTTTCTCTAATTTTTCTATCAAAAAAATCAATAATCTTAATTGATGCAACAATAACAAAGATTATAATGACAATTTCTATTAACGTGTTAATGTTAGATTTTATAAATTCCATAATATTTTCCTTTAGGTTTATTTTATCATAAATTAAGTTTTATATAAGTAACTTTATTTAAACTTGATGAATAGTGTGCAGTCTGCACCGTAAATTCTTCGCTCTAGCCATTTTAATCTGATTTCATAAGGTATTCCAAGTTCGGCTATAAATTTAGGTATAACACTACAGTCGTCATCAAGATGGTATATTGGTACAATTAAAATAGGTTTTTGTTCTTTTATTGTCTTTATAGCTCCTGCCAACCCTTGTCTTTCATATCCTTCAATATCAAATTTTATCAATCCAATGTTTGTAATGTTGTTTGCATTTACAAATTCGTCTATTTTGAAATAACCATCAGTGTTTCCAATAAAAGCTTTTATTGGTTTTATATTATTTAAATTGTTTTCTGATACATTTTTGCACAAGCATTGATAACACTTGTCTTCACATTCAATTGAATAAATTTTTGAATTTGGATATAAAACATTAAAGAGGATGGCTGTATCTCCGTTGGCGGCACCACAATCAAAAATCACATCGTCATCTTTAGGGGTGAAGCCATCTAAATTGTATTCGCCAAGAATAAAAGAATGTACAAATTCATAATATGCTAAAAGTTGTTCGGGTTTATTTAAAGGTTTATCGAATATTTCTGTTGTTGAGTAAAAATTTATTTTTTTATCATTTGCAAACTCAAGTTCAATACAATCGTCAATACTATTTCGTTCTTGATAAAGAGCTTCTGTATCGTTAAACATCCTGTCAAGCTCACTAAAATCATCATCTAAATCAAGTCGAGCATATCTTTTTATAAAGAAATCAATGAATGTTTTTTTATCTTCCTCATTTAATAAAGTGTATAAATATTTATCAATATCCTCCAATTGAGGCTCAAATGAGTCAATAAGGGGAAGAATGACTGATTTGTCGCTTTTTGAATACATAAGATCTTCTACAAATTGGTTATTATTTTTAGGTTGTTTTGCGAGATTTACTCTTTGACTAAGTGTTTTGTAAAAGTTTGTTGGATTTTCATAATATTTTGCTAATAAAGTTTGTAATTTATCAGGAATAATTCCTTTGATTGCGTAAGCTTCAAGTTCTTCTTGCGATAATTTATAAAAAGGTGTTATTAATTCTTTTATTACTCTAACCCCTTCAATCTGTGTTTTTTGCAAATCTTTTAGTGCCTCTCCGTTAAATCTAAAGAATACAAAATTTTTATGTGTATCTACAAATTTGAACTTTTTAGTTAAGAATAATTGTAAAATCCATTTGTAATCGGCAATAATATCATACGATTCGTCAAAAGGATATTCTTTTAAAATATCAGTTTTTACCATTACTGTTTGATGACAAAAAGGCATTTGAAAAAATATTCCGTACAGATTAGCAGGATAAATTAAACGGTTTTGTTCATTGGTCGTAAAATAACATTCCGAATAACACAAGTCAGCATCCTGTTTTTCAAGAGTTTTTACACATTTTGCAATTCCGTGGATATCGTGGTAATAGTCATCCGAATTTAAAAAGATTATGTATTTACCGTTTGCGTGCCGTACACCTTTATTGAATGCGTTGAAAATACCAGTGTCAGGTTCTGAAAAATACTTTAGTCCTAGTTTTTGACACAGTTCGATAGTACCATCAGTCGAAGCATTATCAATTATAATATGTTCTATATTCTGATATGTTTGCGATTTTACAGAATCTACTGCCTGAATGAAACTTTTTTCTCTATTATTTTTTATTATGTTGAATGTTGCAGTTATGACTGTAACTAGTGGATTTGCTTTCATCATATTTCCTAATATATACAAGAATTATACAAAATTTTCCTTGTAAAATCAATAATTTATGCTTATAGTAATTGTAAGGTGAGGTTGTTATGAAACGAAAAAAAATAAATAAAAATAAGATAGTTAGAACAATTCCTAGAAAACTTAGAGAGAAATATACACTAAATGGCAAAATTCCTGTTGTAAATTGGGTTTTTAACGATATTTCCAACTCAAATAATACACTAGTATTATCAGCACAAGAATATAACGAAGTTTTTAAAAAACTTGAAGATGGAACTTTCTTTTACTATAACGAAACTTTAGGGTTTCTTTTAAGTGCATTGAAAAAATATAGTATTCAAGGAAAAACTGTTTGTGTTTTTGGAGCAACAGGTGTAAATTGTGATGCCATAAGTTTAGCAAATGGCGCAGATAAAGTTTATATTATAGAATATAATCCAGTTATCTCCGAGCATCCGAAGGTAAAAACTTTTAATTATAAAACATTCAAAGAAAAAAATATAAAAGTTG
>CALBKW010000129.1 GCA_937895785.1 uncultured Candidatus Melainabacteria bacterium
ATATTCTTTAACGTCAGCTCCTTTAGGTGGTATCATTGCAACAATTATAGGTATGATAATTAAATGCAAGCTTGAAGCTATTAAAAACCATTTGCTGAAAAATAGTGTGATTGCAAATTCAGCCCCAAATGTGAAGATTATAGCAAAAAGTATTGATACCCAAAGAATTTTGCAAATGTTTAATAATCTTTTTTTGAAGTTGAATAATATAATTAATTCAATGAATAGAATAAATATCAAAAGTAATATATTCAAAAAGCCAAATATTGGAATGTCTTGATTTGCGTTAAATAATATGTATGTAGATGTGCAGGTCAAAATGAAATAAATCATTCTTAAAATCAAATAATTTATAGCAAATCCGCTACCAGAAATTTCACCTTTTGGTGAGAAAATGTCGATTAAAGCCTTAATCATAATATTACTCCTTGTTAAAATTTTGCTAATCAAAAATTTTGTGTTAAACTCGACTTATGAATACCATTAAAATAACTAAAATGCAAGGTTGTGGCAATGATTTTGTCATAATTGATTACTCAGAATTTGAAAAAGCTAATATGGAAATGTCAGATTTTGCAAAAAAAATCTGTGACAGAAATTTCGGTGTAGGCGCTGATGGAATGATTATTCCAAAAACTGATTGCGAAGATGCTGATATTTCTTGGTATTTTTATAATTCAGATGGCTCTACTGCACAAATGTGTGGCAACGGTATGAGATGTTTTACAAAATATGTTTACGATAAAAAAATAGTAGACAAAAAAGAATTTACCGTAAAAACGCTTGCTGGAATTATTAAACCTCAATTACTAGATAATGGGCTTGTAAAAGTTAATATGGGTAAACCAGTTTTAGTTCCAGAGCAAGTTCCTTGTAAACTTACAAAATGTTTAGAACAAAAAATTATTGTTGACGGCAAATTTTACTCAATCAATGCAGTTTCAATGGGCAATCCGCATTGTATTATTTGTGTTCATGACGATAGTGATTTACTAGAATTGGCAAAATCTGTTGGTGCAAAATTTGAAAATCACGAAATATTCCCAGAAAAGACGAATGTAGAGTTTATTAGGGTTAAATCTCGCAACGAAATCGATTTAAGAGTATGGGAACGTGGTTGTGGAATTACTCTTGCTTGCGGAACAGGAGCATGTGCTTCTGTAGTGGCGTCAATTTTAAATAACTTAACAGATAGTAAAGTAAAAGTTAACTTGTTAGGTGGCGCTCTAAATATTGAATGGCGCGGTTCTTTGGCGGATGCAAAACAAGATGTTTTCATGAGTGGTCCTGCGGAATATAGTTTTTTTGCAGATTACTTATTGTAATTTTTTTGTTTATGATAATATAAAGTTATAACTAGAAATATTTTTTTAAGGAGAAAAAATGAGAAAATACGAATTATTAACAATTTTCAAACCAAATTTAGATTCAGATGAAATCGACAAAGTTTTAGAAAAAGTTGATTCAGACTTAGCTGAAATGGGCGGTAAAGTTGAATCTAGAGATAAAATGGGTCGTAAAAAATTAGCTTATGATATTCAAAAATTCAGAGATGGTTACATGGTAAATTCTGTAATTTCTTTGAACGCAGAAAAAGTTGCTGACTTCAAAAGAGCATTAAAATTAAACGACAACGTTTTAAGAACTTTAATGTTAGCAGTTGAAGAAAAAGCTTCAGTTTAGGACTATAAAAAAATGGCAGTTAAATCAATTTCAAAAGCAACAGTAACAGGAACAGTATTTAGAAATCCTCAAACAGGGTACTCTTCTTCAGGAGCATCTGTTTCTAATTTTGTTTTGAATATTGGCGATAAAGAGGAACTTTTAATAAGAGTTATTGCGAAAAGAACTGCTCTAGCAGAAGTTGTTGCAAGTTTATCAAAAGGAATGAGAGTTCTTGTTGATGGCGTTTTGCAAACAGCTAATGTAAAAGATGAAAACGGAAAAGAAAGAAAAATTTTTGAAATTGATGCCAATGATATAGAAACTATGGGGGCAAGTTCACCAGTAGATAGCTATCAATCAGAAGACATCGTTAAATTTTCAGAAAATGAAATGCCTGACGAATTAATTGGTGAAGATGAAATTCCGTTTTAACAAAAATAATGATAATTAAGTAAAATTTGCATAAGAAAGGATAAATTAATGGCAAAACAAGACTTAAATGATAAGAAAAAACGTAAAACTTGCAGTTTCTGTGCTGATCACGTTGAATCAATTGATTTCAAAGATGCTGCAAAATTAAAAAGATATTTAACAGAAGCTGGCAAAATTATTCCACGTCGTGTTACAGGTAACTGTGCTGAACACCAAAGAATGATTGCTAAAGCTATTAAAAGAGCTAGAGAAGCTTCAATCATCAACTATGTTTTTGACTAATATTTTGTAGAGTTTAAAATTATGGACAAAATAACTATTAGATCAGACAGAGATACTGATTATACTTTTATTTACAAAGGCGAAGAGGTTGTTCTTGGCGCTGGCAAGATAATCAGCATTGCAGATGGGTTGAGTGACGTTGTTCTTCCAACTTGTGCAATGAAAATTAGTAATAATTTAATTATCATAAAAGAGGATGTTAAATAATCCTCTTTTGTGATTAAAAAGTAGGGATATAAAACAATGACAAAACAAAGAATTGCAGTTATGGGCTGCGGACTATGGGGAAGAAATATTGTTCGTAACTTCTACAATTTAGAAGTTTTAGATACAGTTTGTGACTTAGATGAAGAAAATTTAGCTAAAGTTAAAGAACAATATCCAAATGTTAAAACAACAAAAGATTTCAATGATATATTGAATAATCCAGAAATTACTGCGGTTGCCGTAATTACACCGAGTCATACTCACTTTAAGTTCGTTAAAATGTTCTTAGAAAGTGGCAGACACGTTTATGTTGAAAAACCTATTTCAACATCAGCAAAAGAAGCTCAAACTTTAAAAGAAATTGCTGAACAACGTGGCTTAGTGTTAATGGTTGGTCACTTGTTGTTATATCACCCTGCTGTAAATCGTTTAAAAATGTTGGTTGATGACGGTACTTTAGGTGATATCGTTTATGCTCAAAGTGACAGATTAAACGTTAACTACTTCAAAAATGACAGAAGTGTTATGTGGGATTTGGCTCCTCACGATGTTTCAATGATGTCTTATGTTATTGGCAAAGAACCAAAGCACGTAATTTCTGCTGTTGGTTGTTCATCTGATAGAAACGAAATTATGGATATTACTCACTTAGCAATTGAATTTGAAGGTGGTGTAGTAGGTCAAATTTCTGACAGTTGGATTACACCAATGAAACACGTAAGATTGTTAGTTCGCGGAACTAAGAAAACAGCAATTTTAGATGACACATTACAAGAAAATAAACTTCAAGTTTTTGAAAACAATCGTGCAGGTTCTGCAACAGATGTGAAAATTGATTACTTAGAAATTGAACCATTAAAACTTGAATGCCAACACTTTATTACTTGTTGTGAATCAGGTAGAAAAGCTCGCTCAGACGGTGAAAATGGTTTTAACGTAGTTAGCATTTTAGAAGAAGCAGAAAAAATTATGTTAGGCGAAAACAAATTGAAATCACTAGATGAACGTAATTTCGCTTTATCAAGATTAAAACAATAATTGAGGTTTATATGGCAAATATTATAAGTATTTCAAGAATATTTTTTGTATTTATTGCAGCGGCATTGTTATATTTTAAAAATTCAAGTGAAGCATATTTAATAGCATTTGCTTTAACAGTTATAGCTTTTGCTTTAGATGGTTTAGACGGTTATGTTGCAAGAAAATTTCATGAAGAAAGCAAATTAGGTTCAGTCCTTGATATTATGGGTGACAGAATTGCAGAATACATTTATTGGATTATGCTAGCACATTTAGGATTAGTTCCTGTATTATTCCCTATTATTGTTGTAACTCGAGGGGTAATTACTGACAGCTTAAGAAGTGTAGCTATGGAACGTGGTTTGATTGCTTTCGGTAATGGTAGCATGCTTGAAGATCCAGTAAATCAATGGATTTGTGGTGCAAAACCTATGAAGATTGGTTATGCAGTTGCTAAAGCTGTTGCGTTTGCTCTTTATATTTTAGCAAGTGTTCCGAAAATGCCTGATTTCACAGCATGTTGCTTAGTGATAGTTGCTGCAATCGCTGCAGAAATTGCTATTATCTTATGTGTATTAAGAGGCATTCCTGTAATTTTAGAATCTCGTAAATTCTTTAAAAAAGAAGACTAATAATGGAAGTAATGGATATTAAAAATTTTAATATCGTTTTGTACGAACCTGAAATTCCACAAAATACTGGCAATATTGCTAGACTTTGTGCTTGTACTGGTGCGAATTTATATTTGGTTGGAAAATTAGGCTTTTCACTTTCTGACAAGTATACAAAACGTGCTGGCTTAGATTATTGGGATAGTGTTAATATTACTAGAATTGATACATTAGACGAGTTAAAAGCTCAAAATTCGGATGCTAAATTCTATTACTTAACTACAAAATCAAAAGTTTCGTATTTTGATACTCAATTTAAAGAAGGTGACTTCTTGGTATTTGGACCTGAATCAAGAGGTATTCCAGAGGATATCTTATTTGCTCCTGATGCAAATTCTATAACTATACCTATGAAGGCTGGTCAAAGGAGCTTGAATTTATCAAATTCTGTTGCTATTGTTTTATATGAGGCTATAAGACAAGCAGGTTAATTATGGACGATATCAAGATTCCAGAACGCAGACAAAATTCTCATAAAGGTACTTTCGGTAAAGTGTTGAATATTGCAGGTTCTCCGAATTTTTCGGGTGCTGCATATTTATCTAGCATGTCAGCTTTAAAGGTTGGTTGTGGTTATGTAGCTTTAGCGAGTTGTCCGAGTGTATTGCAAGCTGTTGCTTCAATGACACCTGACGTTGTTTTAGTTCCGATAAAACAAGTTAAAAATATTATTAAAAATTATGATGTTGTTTCATTTGGGTGTGGTTTTTCAACAGAAGCTCCTGCGGTTTTGATGTATAAGTCAATTATGACAGAACTTGCGATTCTTGATTTGCCTGTAGTTTTGGATGCTGATGGAATTAATTTGTTAGCAAAATTTAAAAAGATAGTTTTGCCCGATAAATTGATTTTGACACCTCACCCTAAAGAGGCTTCAAGATTGTTGAGTAGACCTGTAGAGGAGATTCTTGATAACCCAGAAGATGCAGCGACAGAGATTTCTCTTAATTTTAAATGCACTACTGTTTTAAAATTGCATAATACTGTGATTTGTTCTAAAAAATTAAATGTCTATGTTAATAAAACTGGCAACTCTGCTCTTGCAAAAGCTGGCAGTGGTGATGTTTTGTGCGGTATGATTGCAGGATTTTTAGCTCAAGGTTTGAAACCGTTTGAGGCTGCAAAAACTGCAGTATATTTACACGGTTTAGCTGGCGAATTAGCAAGTAAGGATTTGACAGAATATTCAGTATTGGCTTCTGACTTGCTAAAATACGTTCCAGAGGCAATAAAAACAGAGTTAAGCAATTCATATAACTATAAAAATTTCAATAAGACACTTAAAATTTAGTGAAAAATATTTTATTCTGAATAAAAACATTTTGTCATTCATTGACAAGACATTTAACATTATGTCCACCTGAACTCGTTTCAGGGTCGCATGGTTTTTCCGGAAAGACATTGCGATTCCGAAACAACCTCTCACAAAACAATTCACAGCATTGTTTTGCTCGGCAGAGTGGAATGACATTATATTTTAACAAAGTGAATTAATTACTTTTCTCTATTATTCACAACTTGTTCAAATTGTTTAAAGACGTCAGAACCAACTAATTCTTCAAGTGCTGCGCGTTTAGAAAAATAGTCATTTCTTGCTTTCATTTGCATATCAAGAGAATCTCTATAGTATGCATCTGCTATAATTACAAGTTCTCTTTTGCCGTTTTGTGCTAGTTTATAATTATTATGGCGCTCATTTACCATTTTTGTTGTTCTTTTTAATATTTGTCGAGCGGTCATATAGTCATAATATTTATTTACGATATTTTGTTGCAAGTCATCAATTTTACGAACCAAAATAATCATATCCGCATCATTAACTTTTGAATATTTATAGTTCATCGCTTTGGTATCTTGTCCCATAATACTAAGCATTGAACCTGTAAAGAATGAACCTGTTGCTAATAGAGGATTGCCAGAACCAGCACCGACAAGAGTTGACATACTTGCGATTGTTGACAAAACTTTTTTTACTGATTTGTCATTAGGTTTGTCTGCATCAGGATTTGACAATTTATAAATTGCAAAT
>CALBKW010000130.1 GCA_937895785.1 uncultured Candidatus Melainabacteria bacterium
ATCACTACTGATTTGACAAATTTTAAGTGTAAAGAGTTCTCAAAACAAGAAACCCCAGATTTTGAGGTTGCAACGGCTATCAGAATTTCCTCAAGTATGCCAGGGTTAATGTCACCAATAAAGTTTGACGATTTGGAACTTGTAGATGGTGATTTGCAAAAAAGTTGGCCTTTGTGGAAACTATCAGAAAACTTATATCCTAGGGATGAAAGAGTTTTAGAGTTCCGTTTAGAAGGTGATTATGATAAAAATGGCAAAAATGCTATAGACTACATAAATACAGTCTATAGTTGTGTAACTTCAATTGCGACGAAATCTGTAGTTGAAGAATACGGTCACAAAGATAGCTTTGACTACGTTACAATTAATACTGGTGATATAGTAATTGTTGATTTTAACTTGTCGAAGGACAAGCGTGAAGAACTTATCAATGCAGGTTATAAGCAAACTATGGAATATTTTAAACAAGAATTACCTATAAAAAAAGAAAAATTAGTATCTGACTATAGAAATATCTATTCTTTGATTAAAAAATTGACCCACGAACTTGGTGATTTAAATGTTCAAAATGCAAAAGTCACTTTGGGTGAGATTTATATGGAACTTTGCGAATCAAAAGAAAATATTGATAAAAAATATTATAAAAAATTGCAAAGTGCAAAATTTAGACTAATGAACGAATTGAAGCCATCATTAATTTTGAAACGATACAATAAAGATAGCGTAAAATCGGTGAGAGAGGACTTTAGGCAGATAGAATTATCTATAAAAAATAGAATTGAAGAGCTTAAAACTTCAAGTGAACGACTTAAAAAATAGGTCGATTGTCTTTTTAATTATTTGCATATTAAAAATATTTACAAATGTTTACAAAATTCTGTAAGATATAATAATAAATTGATTTTAGCATGTTCTGTTTATTGTTGTAACTGTGGTATTTTTATATAAACAATCAGTTTTTAAGTTTAAAAAATCTACTAAAACCCTTATAAAAACCGCTTGCAATGAAAAATTTAGCGAATATGATAAAGTAACACATTAGTTGAAAAAGGAATAACTATGTCAAAAGACGTAATTGAATTAGAAGGTACAATTTTAGAATCAATGCCAAACGCAATGTTTCGCGTAGAGTTGGAAAATGGACACGAAATATTGGCACATATTTCAGGTAAAATTAGAAAAAACTTTATCAGAATCTTACCTGGGGACAAAGTCAAGGTTGAAATGACACCATACGACTTGTCAAGAGGCAGAATTACATTTAGATTAAAATAACACATGAATATAGAAAGGTAGAACAATGAAAGTTAGAAGTTCAGTTAAAAAGATTTGTGACAAATGCAAATGTATTAAAAGAAAAGGTAGAATCGCAATTATTTGTGAAAACCCAAAACATAAACAAAGACAAGGTTAGATTTTGTGTAGAGTGAGTGCTTCAGCACGAAACTCGAAGTAGCGAGGACATAGCGAATGACAACGATAGTGACATGAGCGACTTGTCCGAGTGAAGCAATAATCTAAATTGGTTCTAGTCGCGCCGTGTGAGTTTGCGAACGAACCAAATAAAATACCGCAAACGGTATAACTCAAAAAAGTAAAACACATTAAATAAAGGAAAAAGAAATGGCAAGACTATCAGGGGTAGATTTACCTCGTAACAAAAGAATGATTATCGCATTGACTTACATCTACGGTATCGGACCAGCTAGAAGTAAAGCAATTTTAGAAAAAACAGGTATCTCTGAAGATTTAAGAACAGACGATTTAACAGATGCTGATATTAAATTATTAAGAGAAGAATTAAGCCACTACGAAATCGAAGGTGACTTAAGACGTTCAGTATCAATGCACATTAAACGTTTACAAGAAATCAACTCATTCAGAGGAATGCGTCACAAACGTTCATTACCTTGCAGAGGTCAAAGAACAAAAACAAACGCAAGAACTCGTAGAGGTAAAAAAGGCTTAGCTGTAACTAAAAAGAAAACAGCTTAGTTGAGTTTTGAGTAAGCACGATAAGTGCAAAAAGAATGTAAAAATAAAGTAGAAATAAAGGAAATAAAACAATGGCAAGACCAAAAACAACAAAGAAAAAAGAAAAAAAGAACGTATTGCAAGGTGTTGTTCATATTCAATCAACATTCAATAATACAATCGTAACTTCAACAGATACTCAAGGTAATGCAATTGCTTGGGCAACAGCAGGTGCTTCAGGATTTAAAGGTGCTAGAAAAGGTACTCCATTCGCAGCACAATCTGCAGCTGAATCAGTTGCAAAAAAATCAATTGACCAAGGTATGAAAAAAGTAGAAGTTTATATCAAAGGACCTGGTTCAGGACGTGAAACAGCAATCAGAGCTATCCAAGCTGCTGGTTTAGAAATCACATTAATCAAAGACGTAACTCCAATTCCTCACAACGGATGCAGACCACCTAAAAAACGTCGTGTATAGTAGATGCTAATGAGCGAATGCTCAAGCAAATTACAAAAAGTAAAACAACATTAAAAGAAATAAAGGAAATTAGAAAAATGTCAAAATATACAGGTGCAAGAAATAAATTATTCCGTAACTTCGGAGTAAAAGACTTATCAAACAGAAAGTTAACTTCTTCTATGCGTCAAACAGCTTCAGGTCAACACGGTGCTGTAAGAAAAAAACTTTCTGAATACGCATTACACTTAAATGAAAAACAAAAAATCAGATTAACATATTTAGTATCAGAAAAACAATTCTCAAGATACTACAATGAAGCAGCAAGAAGAAAAGGCGTTACTGGTACAATCTTGTTACAATTGTTAGAATCAAGATTAGATAACGTATTATTCAGAGCTGGTTTCGGTATCACAAGAAAACAATCTAGACAAATCGTTAACCACGGTCACGTTCTAGTAAACGGTAAAAAAGTAAATATTCCATCATACTTATTAAAAGCTGGCGATGTAGTTACTATCAGAGAAAGAAGCCAATCTTTCTTGAAGAGCGTGTTAGAATTAATCGACATGCCTTGTGAATCAGCTTGGATTACAAAAGATGCAGATGCATTAAAAATCACTTTTGACAGAGTTCCAGAAAGAGAAGAACTTGACTCTGAATTAAAAGAACAACTTGTAATCGAATATTATTCAAAATAGTCAGTAAAAACTAACTAATTGAAGATATTTAAAACGTTGCTACAAATCCAAAAAATTAGGAGATAATAAGAAAATGGAATTAAAAATTAAAACAGTAAATACAACAACTGATTCAGACGGTTCTCAATACGGTAAATTCGTTATTGAACCTTTAGCAAAAGGTTTTGGTAACACAATTGGTAACTCTTTAAGAAGAGTATTGTTATCAAGCTTAGAAGGTACAGCCGTAACATCTGCAAGAATTGAAGGTATTACTCACGAATATACAGCAATTCCAGGTGTTTTAGAAGATGTTATTGATGTAATGTTAAACTTAAAAGGTTTAGTAATCAAAACTGATTCAAAAGAACCTCAACACTTAAGATTAGATATTGATACAGCAGGTCCTGTACTTGCAAGTGATTTACAATTACCAGCAGGTGTAAAAGTTGTAAACCCTGATTGGTTAATTTGTACAATTGCTGATGGTGGTAGCTTCCACGCTGACATCATTGTAGAAACAGGTAAAGGTTATGTTGCTCACGATGTACCAAGAGATGCAAAAGCTGGCGCTTCAATCGATATGTTACCAATTGACGCAGCATTTATGCCAATCAGACGTGTTGCATACAACGTAGAACCAACTCGTGTAGGTGATTCAATTGATTTCGATAAAGTTACATTAGAAATTTGGTCAAATGGTTCAATTGATGTAACAACAGCTTTATCTCAAGCAGCTCAATTATTGATTGATCACTTTATGCAAATCGCAGCAATTTCTGGTCAACCAGTAGTTGTTAACCAACCAAGCCAAGTTGTTGAAGATACAAAAGACGAAGCTGAAGAACCAACAACTTCAATCACAATTGAAGAATTGGAATTATCAGTAAGAGCTTACAATTGCTTAAAAAGAGCAAGCATCAACTCAATGGCTGAATTGTTAAAGAAATCAGAAAATGATTTATTAAACATTAAAAACTTTGGTAAAAAATCTTCAGATGAAGTTATCGAAAGATTACACCACTTCGGTTTAGACTTAGCTCCAAGCCCAGAATTACCAGAAGAAGAAATGGTTTAATAATTAACTTTAAAAAGAACAAAAATAATATATAAAGGAAAAAACAATGAGACACTTAACAAAGAAACATACGCTAGGCAAAGCTCAAGACCAAAGAGATGCTCTATTGCGTGCTTTAGCTACTGAGTTATTAACTCACGGCGAAATTAAAACAACATTGGCAAGAGCAAAAGCTTTAAGACCTTATGTTGAAAGTTTAATCACATTAGCTAAAAAAGGTGACTTAAATGCTCGTCGTCAAGCAGCAAAATTTATTTACGACAAAGAAATCGGCAAATATATTGATGTTGCAACAGGTGAAGTATTTGAAACAGTTGAAGAAGGTAAAAAACTTCCAAAACAAACTGTTTTAAGAAAGTTATTCTGTGTAATCGGTAAAAAATATACAGACCGTAACGGTGGTTACACAAGAATTTACCACCTACCACCAAGACGTGGTGATGCAAGCGAAATGGCATTAATTCAACTTGTATAATAATGACCCGATATGCGTTTTTAATACAATATCAAGGTAAAAATTATGCAGGTAGCCAAATTCAACTAGACCCGAATGAATTAGAGCAACCCACTCCGACCATTCAGGGGCTACTGGAAAAGGCAATATGCACAATAAGCGGAGTTCAACCAACTCTGGATAATCCAAGACCAATCAAAACGGTCTTTTCCGGAAGAACTGATGCAGGGGTTAACTCAATCGGACAAACAGTTCATGTTGATTTAGATAACAATATTGTTGCTTCTAAGTTTATCAATTCAATAAATGGACTATTACCGAAAGACATATCAATCTCTGATGTACGCGAAGTAGACAGTTCATTCCACGCTCAAAAATCAGCTAAGAAAAGGTATTACAGATACGTTTTCGTAAACAGAGAACAGCGTAAAGCGTTCGATGGTGATTTATTGAGAGTAGAAAATAGCTTGAATATAGAAAGAATGAATAAAGCTCTAAGTTACTTAGTTGGCGAACATGATTTCACTAGTTTCAAGAATTCTGGAAGTTCAAATCCATATACAGTTTGCGAAATTTCTGAAGCGAATTGTTACAGACATGAAGACTTAATTATATTAGATATTTCTGGAAACAGATTTTTGTATAATATGGTTAGAATAATAGTTGGAACGCTGTTGGATATTGAAAGGAATAATAAATCTCCTGAATTTATGGACGAGGTTTTAAAAGCCAAAGACCGTAAAAAAGCAGGAAAAACCGTTAGTCCAAGTGGATTAACATTATTGAAAGTAGATTACTAAAAAAAACATAAATGGAGAAAAAAGCATGAAAACTTATTCAGCAAAACCTCTTGAAGTAGAAAGAAAATGGTACGTAATCGATGCTACAGATGAAATCTTAGGTCGTTTAGCTGTACGTGTTGCTAACATTTTAAGAGGTAAAAACAAACCAGAATATACACCAAATGTAGATACTGGTGATTTTGTTATCGTAATCAATGCTGACAAAGTAAGAGTTACAGGTAACAAAGAAACTGACAAAATTTACTACCACCACACAATGTATCCAGGTGGATTAAAATCAGCAAGTTTCAAAGAATTAATGGAAAAAGATCCAAGATTAGCAATTGAAAAAGCTGTAAAAGGTATGCTTCAACACAATACTTTAGGTGCTGAACAATTCAACAAATTGAAAGTTTACGCAGGTAGCGAACATCCACATGCTGCACAAAAACCTATCGTATTAGAAAAGGAGGCTAAATAATGGCAACAAATAAAGAAGTTATGGCAACAGGTCGTAGAAAGACATCAATCGCTGTAGTTAAACTTGTAAAAGGTAAAGGTCGTATTTTCGTAAACGGTAGAAAATTATTAGACCACATTGGCAACAGACCAGCTATCGAAATGATGGTATTCCGTCCATTAGTTTTAACTGAAAATCAAGACAAATATGATGTAAGAGTTAAAGCTGTAGGTGGCGGTGTTGTTGCACAAGCTGGTGCTATCAGACACGGTATCGCAAGAGCATTGGTTAAAGTTAACGAAGAATACAAATCTGTATTAAAATCAGAAGGTTTGTTAACTCGTGACCCACGTGTTAAAGAACGTAAAAAATACGGTCAAAAAAGAGCAAGAAAAAGATTCCAATTCTCAAAACGTTAATCTTTTATTGTTCAGAAATTTTCTGCATACATTATATACAAACGGCATGCCAAAAGCATGCCGTTATTAGTTATTGAAATATTTACTCTTTCAGACTTTGCGTAGGCTGAAGCGAAGCGGAACGCCGAAGTAGCGAGGACATAGTGAATGACAACGAAGTGAAATGAACGACATGTCCGAGTGGAGCAATAGTCTGAACATAGCGTCAATACTGAAAAGGCAATTTTTTAAACCAAAAATACTTAATATAAGAGTAAGCGATAAGCAAACAAACAATTTAATAAAAAGGATAAAAGATATTGGTACATCAATTTATATGTACTGATACGAACAAAGATTTTTATACTCTCTCTCTTAATATCCTCGTGTTTATTTAATGTCTGCCAATTCTATTGACAGACTTTTTATTATCCTTTTTTGACGTGATAAAATTTTAAAACTTGCAAAGGTGAATCTTGCAGTTAAAAGCAAAGCTGCATAAGTTTGCAAAAAAAAAGAGGGCGCCTGTTAAACCCTCAGTACTTGAATTTACTCTAAAATTTTCTCTCTCTGTATAGAAATTTTCATGTCAAACCTAGCAGTGCTATAACAGCACTGCGGTTTGTTATTTCGGCTATAACTACTGTAAAAAACAGTAATAAAAAAGCTTTTAGTATTTCCCGAATTATTCGTGTATGCATAGCCTTAGTATTTTTGCTTTTTATTTGCTTTGCAAATAAGCGCTCAAAAAGGCTATTTGCACAGGTTGGTTCGCTCGTTTTGCTAGACGACTTCACCCTACCGAAAATTCGTTAAGATGATACCAATCTCATTGCTTCTTGTAGCAATTCTTTTTGCGATGAAATCAATTTGTTAGCAAGTTCCATTTGAACTTTTGCTTGTTGGTAGTTAGCGATGTTATCTTTGAAACCAACGTTTGACAATTCTAACAAGCCTGAACGAATTTCGTTACGTCCTAAAACTGGTCTGCCAGATTCTTCTGTTTCAATGTATTGACCGTCTTTAATTTCATACAAACCATTTTTGTTGTGGAAACTCATTGTAGCGATTTTGTACAAAGGAACTCGTTTTTTACCACCATCGGCTTTACCATAGATAGTACCATCGTTTTTAATTTCGTAATCATCGTACTTACCTAAGTATTTACCATTGTTAGGGTCAATCCAAAGTTTAATGTTTGTTGTTGGTACATCCAATGCACCACCTTTTGTGATTGTTTCTTCATAAAGGTCTGCACTCAAGGATTTTGTACCAGCCATGATTTCACCTTTATCATTCAAGATGTAACCTTGAACAGTGTAACCATCTTTGTTGGTATAAACACCTTCGTTATTAAAATCAAATTCACCGTGTCTTGTGTAAATTACTTTACCTTCATCAGTACGTGTAACAAAGAAGCCTTCACCTTCTAGGAATAGGTTTGCATTTGCTGTACCAGGTGTAGATTTACCTTGACCAAAGTTTTTATCGCAATTATCAAGAACAGCGCCACCCAAAAAAGTTTTAAAGGTTACTTTATTTTCCTTAAAACCTGGAGTATACATGTTAGTCATGTTTGTTGTAAGGGTATTCATCCATTCTGTTGTTGCCTTTTGCGTATTAAGCGCAGTTACAAAAGAATCATTCATAGCCGTTCTCCTTATTATTTCTATTATTACGTTTTTCTTCCTTGTCTTTTCTTGATTGGTCACGGTAAGACAAGTTTTCGTATTCTAATCCTTCATCGTTAAATTTTTGTTTCAACAAAGGAATATTAGATTTTAAGTATTGTTCTACTGCTGCATCTCCAGGTAAAAATTCTGCTGAAATTTTACCATCACGGTTAACTTTTAAAATTACAGATAAGTCTTTGTCAAAGTCAACACGGAAAGATTTGTTTGTTTCTTGAGATTCTTTTAATGCGTTTAATAAGCTCTTTGAAACTTTTGCAGAATGAGTTTCTTCAACATCTTTAAGTGTTGTTTGATTTGCCATATCTGTTGCTTTAGAGTCTTGTGCAACTTGGTTGTTGTTTTCAACTAAATTTTGGAAGAATTTTGCATCTGCTTCAGTCATTTTTATTGCTTTTTCTTCCGATTTTTTAGCTGATGTAGAACTTGATTTGCTTGCTTTCTTTGTACTTGTAGTTTCTAAGTTGGCATCAATGAATTTAACAATGTCACTTGTTTTTGAAGTTGTTAAATTTTCTTTCAAGTCTTGTACAGGCGAAATTGGAGCGAAAGTGATAACTTTCATGTCTTGAGCTGGTTTTTCTGTTTTGTTTAAATCAACTGGATTAATTTCTCCAACTTCTGTTGCTACTGTATTTTTAATGATGGTTGTATCATTGTCAACTTTTGAATTAGAAATAACTGATTTTTTGTTATCAGATTTTTCTGTTTTTGAAACTTTTTCATCTTTTAACAATGATTTGATGTTATTGCTTACAGCGTTAGCTTTTTCTAGCGAACTTGTATTTTTTGCAAATTTGTCGTTAGCTACAAATTCAATTTCATCAGTAATTGCAGGCTTGACGTCCTTTGTTTCAACGTTTTTAACTTCTGCTTTTACATCAGTTTTTATTTGAGTTGTATCATTTTTTACGTCATTTTGAGGTAGGTTGGCTTTGTTATTATTTTTAGTAACATTTGTAACTACTTCATCTTTAACAATGTCTAAAGATTTTGTTTCTGCATTTGCGATAGAACCAACAACTTCAACATCATTGTTTTTTTCTGCAACTGAATCGGTAATATCTTTGTTTTGAGTTGTTGGAACAGTGTTAACAATGTCAAAATCAACAGGGATATCGTTTTTAGTAGTTTTGTCAATTACTAAATCGTCTGCCATTTTTAAATTATCTGAATTGTTAGAAATTTCAACTGTATCAACATCGCTTGAAACTTCTGCGTTGTCGTTCAAGTTTGATTGTTGATTTCTGTTATTGCTTGATAAATCCAATAAATCAGAGTCGTTAGAGTGTTCTCTATTTAATTTTGATTTATCGTTTTTTTCTGTTTCAATTTCTTTGTCTGATTTAATTGCAGTTGAAACTTGTGCAATTTGGTTTTCATTTTTGTTAGCTTTTAATTCAACTTGTTTGTTGTTAACCAAAACGATTTCTTTTACTAGTTCTTTTTCTGCTTTTTGGTGAATAGAAAGTTTTTGGTTTTGAGTTAAGTTTTCCTTATTTAATGTTTTGTCAAAAGTTGTTTTACTTTCAGTTGTTGAAACAAATTTAAAATCTTTTGTTGAAGTAGCAGTTTTGTCTGCATTTTCAGTATTTGCTGGTTTTACATCTGTTTTAACGTTGTTTGCAACATCAATGTCTGACATCATAGATACTGCATCTTTAAAAGAAGTACCTTCTGCTGTTTTAACTGCAGGCTTTGTAGTGGTAGTTTGTGCTACCTGAACATTGTTATCAAGTTTTTGGGTTGATGTTTTGTTAATTTCCATGTTCTCTCTCTATGTCCTTTTGATATTGCTCTAATAATTCTTGCTCTTCTCGTGTTTCTCTTGATTGTTGGAAGTATCTTTGAACGCCTAGTTCTGACATATTTTTCAGTTCTGCAGCTTTTTCTTCTGCAATGTAAGCATCTCTTGATTTTTCCTTGTGTTTTTCAAGAACTTTTACCGCTTGTTCTAATTCTACAAGTTTTTGCATTTCTTGTTGGACAATTTCTTCTTTTTCTTGTCTTACTAGTTCAAGTTGTTCGGCTTTTTCCCACAAGTGATGCAAGTAGTTGTCATAAGCTTCCATCATTGTGAAATCTGCGTGTCTTTGGTTTTGTTTTGTGACTTCAATTTCCGTGTTGTTTCGTTGAATATCCGCCTCAGCCTCGTATAGCGCTTGCTGAGCTTTTTGAAGAACCATTAATTGTTCTTCTTTTTTACGTATTCTAAAATCAAGTACTTTTTGTAGTCTATAAACGAAAGGCATATTACACTCTCACGTTAACATTATGGGGCATAATGCATTAAGTTTATACATCTATTTGTATGATTTATTTAATAATTTATTTTTAAAAGTCAATAATTTTTAAAATTGGGCAATAATTACTCTATCAATTCCTGCTAAATCTTTTTCTATTTGAATATTTTTGTAGTTGTTATTTTCTAAAATATTCTTTATCGCTTCACTTTGACCTAATCCCATTTCAAATAATAAGTAGCCCTTTTTATTTAAGTAATTTTTTGCATCTTTTGAAATTTTTTCGTAAAATTCTAATCCTTTTTCATCGCTTGTGTAAAGTGCTAAATCTGGGTCAAAAGTAACTTCTTTTTGAATTGTAGCTTTTTCGCTTAACGGGATGTATGGCGGATTTGAAATGATTAAATCGTATTTTTGGCTAACGTTTTCAAGCAGGTTTGATTGTAAAATTTGTACTTTTTCAGTTAAAGCTAAATTTCTAATATTTTCCTCAGCTATTTTTAACGCATTTTCAGACACGTCAAGGGCGGTTGATTTACTCAATGTATATTTTGCTATAGAACATGCTAAAATGCCCGTACCAGTCCCGACATCAAGTGCAGATTTAAGATTGTTTTTATTAATTATGTCAATAGCTTTTCTTGCTAAAATTTCTGTTTCATCTCGAGGGATAAGTGTGTCTTTAGAAACTTTAAATTTATCACCCATAAAATATGCAAAACCTAAAATTTGTTGAATTGGCATACGAGTTTGAGCGCGAAGTTGGGCTTTTTCTTTTACAAGGTTAAGTTTAGTTTCATCTAAACGTTTGCCCATAACAATATCTACGGCACTATAACCGCAAAAATGTTCAATGAGCATTTTAACTTCTGCATTAGCTTCGTTTTGTTCAATCCCCGCAGAGGTCAATATTTTCACTATTTCTACTATACTCATCTAAAATCTCACTTATCATTGTTTTTAAATCATATTTTGACAAATCTTTTGTATCTTTTTTGTCTATATTATATTTTTTGCACAAACGCTCATAATAATAAAGTTGTTTTTTTGTTGGAGGTTCTTTTTGCATTTTAACATCTTGCAAAAATTTTCTTTTTTGTTTTTCAAATGCTTTTTGTGCTTCAATTAAAGGTTTTTGAATTTCTTTGTAATTGTAATAAGATTTGCACTCTTTTAGATATAAAAGAGTGTCAGACTTAAAATCTTCGTCATAAAGAATATCTTTCAAAAATTCAAAATGAGGATTGTCCATTTTGAAATAATATTCTTCGTCTTCGACAAATTTTTCATAAATTTCATGGACGTCAAAATCAGGACATTTTTTTACTAATGCCCTTAAAAAGTTACATAGCGCTGATTTTTGAGTTTTGCTCAGAGCTAAATAAATTTTGTTTTTAACGTATGACATAACATAATATTAACGCAAAATATCTTTAACAGATAATTTTTCACCGATTTTTGCGTGGTGAAATGCCAACATTTTCTTATAAATAGGATTAGAAACGTTAGTTGTTGGAACAGAAACAGTTTTTTCTTCTTTTTCAACGGGTGTTTCAACTTTATCTAAAACTTGTAATCTATTACTTTGTTATCCATTTCAAAATCCTCTTTTAAATCTCTCGTACTTATATAAAGATTTTTTTTAGAAAAAAATTGCCTTTTTTGTATGATTTCATATTAACAAATCTTTACAAATATGTAAATAATGTGTAAAATGTAATTTGTAAAAAATGGTTTCAAATCATGTAGACATCATGGTTTTAGCCTTTTGTAAATTTTTGTAAAATTTTATGAATCTTGGCTGAAATCATGACAATTACTGAGCGATAAACCCCTTTATATAAATATAGTATTAGTATAATTATGGATAAACTATGGCGTTAACACTAGATAACATCAGACAACTCTATAATTTACAAAAGGCT
>CALBKW010000131.1 GCA_937895785.1 uncultured Candidatus Melainabacteria bacterium
TATATTTCTTTTTCCAGTTAAAAACAGTTCTACGTGAAATATTTAATTTTTCGGCAATTATTTCTGGACTTAAATTTTCAACACTGTATAATTTTTCTGCTTCATGGAGTAAATGTAATTTGTTCATTTAAAACCCTTTTAAACCTTGTTTAAAGACCTTTTACAATGACATTAATTACTCTTGTTTCAACAGAAGTCAAGTGTTTTGTTTTTAGTTTGATTTACCGACATATTAAGCAATTACAAGTTGAATCGCTGTCATTATGAAAAGGTTCTTTAATTGGTAGAACTTGATAATACAAAAACGCCGCATCTTTATGTTTATCAACTTGTCTTTCTGGTTTACACATTATTTCTGAATGTATATTAAAACTTCCAAAATCAATACCTTCTCGTTCTAAAGGACAAACTCTCGTAATTCCAAACCAAACTTTACTAATTGGCATTAATGGAACATAACCCAAAGTATCAGTTTTAATTTCGATTGAAGAATATTGACTAATAATTACTTTATCAATTTCGTATTTGTAATAAATTAATCCATTACCACCTTGAGATTTAGAATCGTGATGAAAAAATATAAGAGGAAATCTCATTTCTTTCATAGAAGAGTATATGAAAAATTTTTCATTTTTTTCTGTAACTTTAGATGTGCAATTCCAATATCCTTGTTTATATAAATACTGGCAAACTTTTGTTAAAGTCCCAAATCTATACCCCCAAGGCAACCAATATGTTTTGCCTTCAAGCTTTTTTATTTCATCATTTATTTTTGTTTCATTTTTTGTTGGTACAAGAACTCCAACAATACCTAAATTTAGTTTTTTCATCGTAATTATTATATCATAGCCTCATTATTTTCTGTATTATTCTTTATCTGAAAAAATTAGAAGTTTACGACATTATTTTTTATGGCAGTAATTGCAGCTGTAGTTCTATCTTTAACTGCTAATTTATCTAATATGTGATGAACATGAATTTTTGCTGTACTTACTGTTATAAAAAGTTTATTGGCAATTTCCTCATTTGAATGTCCATTAACAATTAATTGTAAAACTTCAATTTCTCTGTTTGTTAAATCGTAATTGTTTTTTGCTTCAATTTTTCTTGGTGCTTTTTGAATTTTAGATAAAACTAGTTTTGCAACTGCTGGGTCTATCCAAGCAACACCTTCGTTTACAGATTCTATAGCTCTAATTATTTGTTCTGATGTCGCACCTTTCATCATATAGCCATCCGCACTAGCAAGAAACATTTCCATAACGTCATTTTCAGAATTTCTTGAAGTAAATGCGATAATTTTTATATCTGGGTTGTATTTTTTTATTTGTTTTGTCGCTTCAATTCCATCTATATCTGGTAATCCAATATCCATTAAAACTATATCTGGATTTATTCTTTTTGCTTTACTAATACCTACGATGCCATTATTTGCTTCTTCAATAAGTTCTATTTTATTCGATTTTTCAATTATTAAGGATAATCCGATTCTTGTAAGTTCGTGGTCTTCGATTATCAGTACTTTAATTTTTGCTAAATTCATAATAAAGACTCCTTATATGATTATTATAAATTTAACTTTATCTCAAAATATCTCAATCTCAGAGATAATTCTGTATATCTCAAATTAGGGAACACTTTTTTACTTGCACTAAATACACAAGGCTAAAGCGTAAATATATTGCTAACTTTCGGAGTTTAATTTTGAAATAAATGTGATTTTAGTGCAAATATTGTATAAGAAAGTGCAGATAAAGTCCAATTAGTGCAAGTGAATCTCATTCTATCAAAATCGCTATAAAAGTCATTATATTTAACTCTTGGCTAAAATGTACCCATCTCGCACTTGCACTTTATTTACATTACAGTGATAAAATAGATTTCAGTAAGACAACTAAAAAGACAAGGCTGAGAGCCTTGTCTTAGAATTGCTCCAGGCCAGACTTGAACTGGCACTGAGTTATTCGCCCAATCGGATTTTAAGTCCGACGCGTCTACCGATTCCGCCACTGGAGCACGGTTATTTAATTTTTAATTTCAACTTCAGTGGAATCGGTAGATAAATCTACCTTACCTCTCCTCAAAAGATTATCAATCTTTCTCGTCGGCAGAGTGCCACTGGAGCATGGTTATTTAATTTTCAACGCCTAGTCACTTCAGTGACACTTAGCGTACATTCAATTTATCAGAAAAATATTTAATTGTCAACATCTCAATTAAAATTTTCAAAATGTAAATATTTATACAAATTTTGAAAAAAATACTTGAAAAAATGTTAGTCTAACCTTACAATATATTCGGATTAAAATCACATATATAATTATATAGAGATAAAAAATGAAAGATTTAAGCAAAATAAAAACACTGGACCATTTACCTGTCGGACACGATGCAATTATTTCGGCTGTAAATTGCGAAGACAAAGCTTTAAGAAAGCACATTTTGGATATGGGTTTAACCCCTCAAACAGAAGTTACATTGATAAAAACCGCGCCAATGGGTGATCCTTTAGAACTTCGCCTTAGAGGATATGAACTTACGCTTAGAAAAAGTGATGCATCTAAAATCTCAATAAAAGACATTCATGATGCTCATAACAAAATCCGTAAACAAAAAGTTTTCAAGGAAACTGACCACTCTGAAATCGGTGAAATTCAAAAATACGAAACTAGAAAACTTGGAGGAAAAGTACAGAAAAAAGAACTTCGTCTTGCCCTTGCTGGTAATCAAAACTGCGGTAAGACAACTCTTTTCAATAAATTAACAGGTTCAAATCAACACGTTGGAAACTTTCCTGGGGTAACTGTTGACAGAACAGACGGTATAATCAAGCGCCATAATGAAGTTACCATAACAGACCTTCCTGGGATTTATTCACTTTCTCCATACAGCAACGAAGAAATCGTAACTAGAAATTTTATTTTGAATGAAAAACCTGATGGAATCATTAATATTGTTGATGCGACAAACATTGAGCGTAACTTACTTTTGACAATGCAACTTATTGAACTTGACATTCCAATGGTAATCGCTCTAAATATGATGGATGAAGTTGAAACTGCTGGCGGAAGTATTGATATCAATGGTTTAGAAGCTCGTTTAGGAGTTCCAGTTGTTCCAATTTCAGCATCTAAAAATCAAGGTTTACAAGAGCTCGTTGAACACGCAATTAATGTTGCAAAATACGAAGAACACCCTGGACGACTTGATTTTTGCAACCATAACGTAAAAAACGAAGATTCTATCCACAGATGTATCCACTCAATTTGTCACTTAATACAAGACCACGCAGAAGCCTTGCGCATTCCACTAAGATTTGCCGCAACTAAGCTTGCTGAAGGTGATGAACTTGTTGAAGAAGCTCTACATCTTGACCAAAACGAAAAAGATACGATATTGCACATTGTTGAAGAAATGGAGCAAGAACGAGGATTAGACCGCGAAGCCGCTATTGCAGATATGCGTTTTTCATTTATTGAAAGACTTTGCGACGAATTTGTACAAAAAACATCTGATGCACCAAGCCATAAAATGACAGTTATGGCAGATAAAATTTTAACAGGAAAATATACCGCAGTACCTGCATTTTTAGGTATTATGGCAATAATTTTCTATTTAACATTTGGTCCATTTGGTTCATTTTTATCAGATGTAATGAATATGATCATAGAATTTGTGACAATAAAAACAGATATGGCATTAACCGCTTATGGTTTGAATGAGGTAGTTCATTCGTTAATTATAAACGGTATTTTCGCTGGTGTTGGAAGTGTTTTAAGCTTTTTGCCAATCATCGTAATTTTATTCTTCTTCCTATCAATTTTAGAAGATACGGGATATATGGCACGTGTAGCGTTTGTAATGGATAAAGCCTTAAGAAAAATGGGACTTTCAGGAAGAAGTTTCGTTCCAATGCTAATTGGCTTTGGTTGTAGTGTTCCAGCAATTATGGCATCAAGAACATTACCTTCTGAACGTGATAGAAAAATGACAATTTTGCTAACTCCATTTATGAGTTGTTCGGCAAAACTTCCTATTTACGCATTATTTACCGCAGCATTTTTCGCAAAAGACCAAGTTTGGGTAATTTTAGGATTATATTTAATTGGCATAATCGTTGGTATAATTACAGCATTGATAATGAAAACATTTTTCTTTGATGGTGAAGGTGTACCATTTGTAATGGAATTACCTAATTACAGGATGCCAAGTGCCACAAACATTTACAGATTAATTTACACAAAAGCAAAAGATTTTATAACAAAGGCTTTCACAATAATCTTTTGGGCTACAATCATAATTTGGTTCTTGCAAACCTTTGACAGCAGATTAAATTTGGTAGTAAACTCTTCAGACAGTATGTTAGCTGTATTAGGGAACTTTATAACTCCAATATTTAAACCATTAGGCATTGCAGATTGGAGAATTTCAACTGCATTCATCACTGGATTTATGGCAAAAGAAAGCGTTGTAAGTACCCTAACAATCTTGCTTGGTGGTGACGTTGAAGCATTACCACTTGTGTTTACAAAGCTTACAGCATTTGTATTTTTAGTATTTTCATTGTTGTATACACCTTGTGTTGCAGCAATAGCAACTGTAAGACGAGAATTAGGAAAACGTTACGCTTTATTGGTAGTACTTTTCCAATGTTCAGTTGCTTGGTTTGTAGCATTTTTGGTATATAGACTAGGCTCAATGTTGTTATAACCTTTACCAAGATATGTAAAGAATGTTACTATTTTTTGAAAATTTGAATTTTGAAGGCGTAATATTTTTTATATTATAATATAATTTAGTTAGTAAGGTTTAGGTTTATGGTGAATAATTCATACCAAGTTAATAAAAAGAAAGATATAGCTATTAACGTGTTTATAGCAACAATCTTTGTGCTTGCATTGGTAGGTGTTTTCACATTGTTCCACCTAATGACAACTCAAATAAAATCTTCAGAAAAAATTACCTCTGAGGTTGCACAACAATTATCATACAACGTACATAACCGTATCGTTGGCGATTTACAAGTATTGGAAATGATTGCAAGCTCAATTGGATATGACGTAAAGAACTTTAAACCTCAAGATTTGACTGCCTACCTAACAACAGGCGGAAGACAAGCATCATTTAAGGCGTTTTCTTTCATCAAGCTTGACGGTACAGCGTATACTGCGGTAAGAGATGAAGGTATAAAACCTGTTACTAATATGGCAAAAATGCCTTGTTTTAAAGTTGCAAAAGCAGGTTCTACTTGTTTTGACAGGGTACAAGAAGTTCCAACAAGTGGCGTTGAAACATTCAGAAATATTTATGCTGTTCCAATTTATTACAACTCAAAAGAAGTAGGAGTTTTGTCTGCTGTAGTCAGAGCTGATATCTTCAAAAATATTTTAGATATCAACACATTCAACCAAACTGCATTCAGCCATATTATTAAAAATAATGGTGATTACGTATTACGCTCAGATAATCCTGCAGTTGAAGACACTATAAACTTTTTTGACCAAAAAATTAAATTCATAAACGTAAAATCAGATGTTGTAAAAAAACAAATTGAAAACAACGATAGCGGAGTTTATTGGACTTATTTGGACGGACAATTCTGGCTATTCGCCTTTACTCCAGTATCATACAACAATTGGCAACTTGTACTATTCGTTCCTGGAAAAGTTCTTGCCCTAAGCGTTGTTGAAATCATTTTCTTTACAATTGGAATTATGTTGGCAATAAATTGCTTGTTATTCTTAATTTTGAAACGCATTGATATGCTTCAAAGAAAGAATTACGAAGAGATGATGAAACTTGCGTTTGTAGATGAAATTACAAGCGGTCCAAACAAGGCTAAGTTCTACATTGAAGCTCAAAAAATTGTTGAAAACATTTCAGCAAATGAAAAGTACGCACTTGTGTTGATGGATATTACCAAATTCAAGGTTATAAACGAGATTTATGGTTTTGATATTGCAAATACAATTTTGAAAGATTTGTACGAAATCATAAAGAAAAACTTGCCTAAAGACACTCTTTTGGCTCGCTCATTTGCTGCAAATTATTTATTTATACTTAATTATAACGAAGAAAGTGACATAAATTGTATTATTGACAAAATTCACCAAGATATTGAAGAATTTAATATAAATGTGATGCCACAACTAAAATCGTCTAAAAATAACAAAGTAGCAGCAAAATTAGTACCTTTATTTGGTGTTTACCTAATTAGTGACGTGACAGTACCAATTAACATTATGTGTGACCGTGTAAGCCTTGCTAAACGTACTATTGTTGACGATATTAATAAATACATTTCATACTATGATGACAACTTAAGAAAACAATTATTAAGTGAAAAGAATATTGAAGATGAGATGCATAACGCCTTAGCTACAGGACAGTTTGTTATGTATTTGCAACCAAAATACGACATGAAAACACTTACTGTTGTCGGTTCTGAAGCTCTTGTACGCTGGATTCACCCAACAAAAGGATTTATTGCTCCGAATGATTTTATACCACTTTTTGAAAAAAATGGATTCGTTTTGAATATTGACCGCTATATGTGGGAACAAGCTTGTAAGGCAATTCGTTCTTGGATAGACCGAGGATTTAAGCCTGTTCCTATTTCGGTAAATGTTTCAAGACTTCACTTAAGCAACGAATTTTTCATTGATGATTTAAAAGATTTAATCAAAAAATATCAAATTCCACCTGAATTGTTGGAACTTGAGTTAACCGAATCTGCAGGCTTTGAAGATTTTGAAAAATTCTTAGAAGTTGTAAACGAATTGAAAAAACAAGGTTTTAGCATTGCAATGGACGACTTTGGCTCTGGATATTCTTCTTTGAATATGTTACGTCAAATTCCTTGCGATATCTTGAAATTAGATAGAGGATTTATCAACGATTCTACTACAGATGAACGCGGTAAAATCGTAGTTCAACATGTTCTTTCAATGGCTAAAAACTTGGAATTAAAAACAGTTTCAGAAGGTATTGAAACCGTAGAACAAGCACAATTTTTAACAGATTCAGGTTGTGACATTGCACAAGGTTTCTTGTATGCAAAACCAATGAGTTTGGAAGACTTTGAAATCGTAGCATTTAAAAACAAAACCGTGAACATCGACGGACTTGATTTGCATAAGTAAAAGACTAACTTTAATAATCGGTCGGCTGATAAATCAACCGACCGATTTTACAGTATTTAGTAATTAATTGCTAATATATTTGGGGTTATGCAAAATATCTTTTTAATAGTCCGTCAAAGCCTCTACCGTGGCGAGCTTCGTCTTTAGCCATTTCGTGAACAGTGTCATGGATTGCATCTAAGTTAAGTTCTTTAGCTCTTTTTGCAATTTCCATTTTACCTGCACAAGCGCCACATTCAGCATCTGCTCTCATTTCCAAGTTTTTCTTTGTTGAATCTGTAATTACTTCACCTAACAATTCAGCAAATTTTGCAGCGTGTTCAGCTTCTTCAAATGCATATCTTTTGAATGCATCTGCGATTTCTGGATAGCCTTCTCTTTCAGCAACTCTTGACATTGCCAAGTACATACCAACTTCTGTGCATTCACCGTTAAAGTTTTCTCTTAAACCTTGTAAAATTTCTGCATCAACGCCTTTAGCTACGCCAACTACATGTTCTGTAACATAAGTTTTTTCACCTTCTGTAGCTTTATTGAATTTACTAGCTGGAGCGCCACATTGAGGGCATTTTTCTGGAGCCTCATTACCTTCGTGAACATATCCGCATACTGAACATACAAATTTCATATCATATTTCCTTTCTTATTTCGTATTAACATGCCAACTATAACACATAAAATTTCAATTGGCAATAGGGATATTAAGAAATATGAAAATAATTATCAGTTTTATATTAACACTTCTTTGTAAGTTTTAAAATGTGCTTTGCAAACTTCAATAAGTTTTTCTTTACCGTGCTTAGCAATAAATTTTGCGGCAGCCTCTTTAACAATTGAATTACATCCTTTTGGAAAATCACAACCGTAGGTAAGTTCCATTTGCTTCATTTTTTGTACGAAAGTTGCACGAGCAAGAACACTTGCTGCAGCAACAGCAATGTCACTTTCTGCACGAACCATTTGTTCTAAACGAATAGTCTGACCTCGTTTTTGAAGCGCATTTTTAATTAAGCTTTCATCACCGAACTTGTCCGAAAGGGCATATTCACACATATTTTTTTCCAAAATATTTTCAATTGCTTTTGCATGTCCCCAAGCTAATAACTTGTTGAGGTTTGCAAAATTTTTGTATAATTCGTTATATTTATGATTTCCAACAGCGATTACAGAATAAACGGCATGCTTTTTAATTTGTTCTGCCATTTCTAAAATTCTTTTGTCTGTAATTGTCTTGGAATCTCTAATTTTTAAATCTGTAAATAATTTGGCAGTTTTCTCATCAACCATAACCCCTGCAATTACAAGAGGTCCAAAGAAATCACCTTTTCCTGACTCATCAGTTCCGATATGTGTAATAAATTTTTCTTCCATATTAAAATCTTAACATATATTTGAAAATTTGCCATATTTTAAGTAAAATTAATGAAAAGAGGTAGATTTTATGATAAAAGTTGCAGTTTGCGGTGCAAACGGAAAAATGGGTAAAGAAGTAGTTAATGCGGTTAATACAGATAACGAAACTGAATTAGTTGCAAAAATTGATATTGTGAACGGAGAATTTTCTTCAATTGAAGAAGCTCACAAGTCAAAAGAAATCGATATTTTAGTTGATTTTACTCAACCAAAATCAATTTATGAAAACGCTTTGTACTGTTTAAATAACGGAATTAATATTGTAATCGGCACAACTGGTTTGAAAGATGAGCAAATTGAAGAATTAAAACAACTTTCAGAAAAGAATAAAGTTGCTTGTTTTATTGCTCCAAACTTTTCAACAGGCGCTGTTTTGATGATGAAATTCGCTCAAATAGCAGCAAAATATTTTGATAATGCTGAGATTATTGAACTTCACCACAACCAAAAGAAAGATGCACCTTCAGGAACTGCTGTAAAAACCGCACAACTTATGGCAGAAGCAAACAAATCTTTCACGTCAGGCAACTGCGAAGAAACAGAAACCATTAAAGGTGCAAGAGGTGCAAATTCATACGATAATATTCACATTCACTCGGTTAGAATGCCAGGTTATATGGCATCTCAAGAGGTTTTGTTCGGCTCTGACGGTCAAATTCTTTCAATTCGTCACGATTCAACAAACAGAACTTGCTACATGCCAGGAGTTATGATGGCTGTAAAATATGCGTATGAACACAAAAACTTTACTTACGGATTAGACAACATTTTATAAAAATAAAAGGAAAAAGGAAAAACTAAAAATGAGAAAACCAAGACTTGCCGTTTTAGGGGCAACAGGAGTAGTTGGAAGACACATCTTAGAAATCTTAGAACAGTTAGAAGTACCTTATGAAAGTATTAAACTTTTATCAAGTGCAAAAAGCGCTGGCACAAGATTGAACTTTGATGGCGTTGAACACATTGTAGAAGAAGCAAAACCAGAAACCTTCGACGATGTTGATATCGTTTTAGCTTCTGCTGGCGCATCTACAAGCAAAAAGTTTGCACCTGAAATCGTAAAACGTGGCGGACTTATTATTGATAATTCAAGCGCTTTTAGAATGGAAGAAAAAGTACCTCTAGTTATTGCAGGAGTAAACGATGAAGACTTAAAAGAACATGCCGGAATTATCGCAAATCCAAACTGTTCAACTTCTCAATTAATTTTGGCTTTAAAACCTTTACACGAACTAGCTACAATCAAAAGAATGATTGTTTCTACATATCAATCAGTTAGTGGTGCTGGACTTGCTGCAATTAATGAACTTAAAGAAAACACAAAAGCAAGGCTTGAAGACAAACCATTCACACCAGTAAAATTTACTCAAGAAATCGCATTTAACTGTATTCCACAAATTGATGATTTTTGTGAAAACGGTTACACAAAAGAAGAAATGAAAGTTACAAACGAAACAAGAAAGATAATGCACTTTTCAAAAGATTTACCAATTTCTTGTACTGCAGTAAGAGTTCCTGTTTTTGTTGGTCACTCTGAAGCTATAGACCTTGAATTTGAAAAACCAATTGATGTCGCTCAAGCAAGAAATGCATTAGCAAATGCTTACGGCATTGAAGTTGTTGACGACATTCAAAACAAAGTATTCCCAACTGCAATTCAAGCAGAAGGTAAAGACCCTGTTTATATTGGAAGAATTAGAAAGAACATCGCGTTTGAAAACGGTTTGTCATTCTGGTGCGTAGGTGATAACTTAAGAATTGGCGCTGCTTTGAACACTGTTAGAATTTGCAAACGCGTAATAGAAATGGGGTTATTCTAATGGGTAAACTTGTTACACAAGACGATATCGTTGCAATAGTAAGAGATTTACAAAGAAAAGGCAAGACAGTTGTAACAACAAACGGTTGCTATGATATTTTGCACGTAGGACACGTAAGATATTTACAAAAAACAAAAGAAGTGGCAGATGTTTCAGTCGTAATGTTAAATTCAGATGCTTCTGTTAAGAAAATTAAAGGGGAAAATCGCCCTATTAACACTGAATTAGACCGTGCAGAAATATTATGTGCTTTATCTTGTGTCGATTATGTGGTAATATTTGATGAGAAGTCACCTTGTGGTCTATTAGATAGAATAAAACCCGACTTCCACACAAAAGGAGCAGATTACACCCTTGATACCCTTCCAAAAGAAGAGAAAGATGTAATTTTAAAAAATCACATTAACGTGAAATTTATCGAATTTGTGCAAGGAAAATCAACCACATCGACAATAGAAAAAATGAAACATTCATAATTATATAAAGGAGAACAAAAGAATGAAGGAATTTTCAGTAGAAGAAATTTCGCAAATCGTAGGCGGTATGCTAACAAAAGTTGAAGATGCAAAAATTCAAATGATAGCGCCACCATTGCTATGTGACGAACACATGTTAGCTTTAGCATTAAGCGAAGAAGAAATCGGTAATGTAGCAAAATCAAAAGCAAAAGCTGTTTTAGTTCCATTAGGTGTAAATCTTGAAGGCGTAACAACTATTGAAGTTGAAAGACCAAGACTTGCAATGATGAAATTATTAACATTATTCTACGAAGAACCTAGAGTAAACGACGGCTACCACCCATCAGCAGTTATTCACCCAGAAGCACAAGTTGCAGAAAGCGCTTCAATCGGTGCAAACGTTGTAATTTCAAAGGGTGCAGTAGTTGGCGAAAATACAAAAATTTTACCAAACTCATACATTGGTAACAATGCAAAAATCGGTGCAAACTGCTTCTTCCACGCTGGCGTAAACATCGGCGACAGAGTTGTAGTTGGTGACCACTGTATTTTACACCACGGCGTATCTTTAGGCGCTGATGGTTTCAGCTTTGTAACTGAAAATCCTGATAATATTGAACAAGCAAGAAAAGATGGTGAAATCAAGATTGAAAACAAAGAACAAAAAATCTTCAAAATTCCATCACTTGGTTCTGTTGTAATTGGCAACAACGTTGAAATTGGTGCTAATACAACAATCGACAGAGGTACAATCGAAAACACAATGATTGGCGACGATACTAAAATTGATGACTTAGTAATGATTGGTCACAACTGCCGTGTCGGTAAAGGTTGTATGATTGTTTCTCAAGTTGGTATCGCAGGTAGCTGTGTAATTGGTGACCGTGTTGTAATCGCTGGTCAAGCTGGTTTAGCAGACCACATCAGCATTGGAAGCGACAGCATCGTTGCTGCAGCAGCAGGCGTAAGCAAATCATTCCCAGAAAAATCAATCGTAGTTGGTACTCCTGCAGTTCCAAGAAAAGAATTTATCAAACAATTAAAAACAATGAAAGATGCTGGCGAATTAATTGCTAAATTCAAAAAATACGAACCAATGTTAAAAACATTTTTAGAAGACACTGAAGAAAACTAAGAGTAAAAATAATGGCTACAATAAAAAAAGAACTTTCAATAAAAGGCAATACATTGATGAAAAATCATGAATGTAACGTGCTAATCAAACCTTCAACATCAGGCAAAATCAAATTTTACCTAGACGGTTATGATGATGCAATTGTTGCTGACGTTGATAATGTATGCTCAACAAGCCACTGTGTTTGTGTTGGCAATGGCAACCGCCAAGTAATGCTTATTGAACACTTTATGGCTGCTTGTGCGTTCTGTAACATTGATTCTATTGATGTTTACATTGACAAACCTGAAATGCCAGTTCTTGATGGAAGTTCTTATGAATGGGTTAAAGCGTTTAAAAAAGTTGGTATAGAAAAATCTAAACCAATTTATTACACCTTATTAGAACCCGTTTCATATTTGAATGGCAAAACTCACGTTGTAATCGTTCCTGATGATGAGTTAAGAATCTCATACGGCGTAAATTATGACCACCCAGATATGAAAAATCGTTGGGCAAGTTTCACAATGAAAAACCAAAACGAAATTATTGAAGCTAGAACATTTGGTTTCTTACATGACCTTAAAAAATTCCAATTCTTTGGATATGCAAAAGGGGTTACTCAAGAAAACACTGTTGGATTTACAGACGACGGCGGTTACACTACTAAGTTAAGAAGTGATAGAGAACCAATTAAACACAAAATACTAGACATAATTGGTGATTTATACTTAACAGGCGTAAACCCACTATATTTGAAAGCACAAATTATTGCGAAAGAAGCAGGACACGCTGTTCACGTAAAAACAGCACTTAAATTAAAAAGTAAATTAATCAAATGCGAATAAGGAGCATAAAAATGACAGACGAGCAAAAAACAATATTAACTTATGATTCACAACAAATTTTGGATTTAATCCCACATAGATATCCATTTTTGTTAGTTGACAGAATTACAGCATGTGTAGCAGGCGAATACGCTGAAGGCTACAAAAACTTAACTTGGAACGAACCATTCTTCCAAGGTCACTTCCCAAACAACCCAATTATGCCAGGGGTTCTACAAATTGAAGCTATGGCTCAATGTTCAGCTCCAGTATTGTTATCAATGGAAAAATTCCAAGGTAAATTGGCATTATTTGCTGGTATCGAAAACGCTCGATTCAAAGGCATTGTTCGCCCTGGAGATAGATTAGATATGAGAATTGAATTACAAAAATTAAAAGGTCCTATCGGTAAATCTCACGGTGTTGGCATGGTAGATGGCAAAGTTGTTGTAGAAGCGGATATGACTGTTTGCATTAAGTAATAAATTTATTTAAAATAAAAACAAGGCGGTCGAGTGAAACTCGACCGCCTTGTTTTTGTATTTATATTGTATAAGTTAAGTTTTATACGTTTGCCAAAGCAGGTTCTTCTACCATATCTTCAGATTCTAAAGAGTGGTGACCTGTTTTGTGAGATTTCAAAAGAACTCCACGTTTTGATTCTTGAATGAATTTAATCATATTTTCGATATATTCGTTCATTGGGATAGTTTCTTTAATTTTTTCAATAGCTTGAGTTGTATTATATTCTGGAGAAACTAGAAGTTTGAAAGCTTCGTTAGTGTTAATTCTATCTTCTTTAGAAATACCACGTCTACGCATTGCAACCACATTTAATCCAGATGGAACAGGTGGTCTACCTTCACCTTTAGAGTATGGTAAGATGTCTTGTCTTGATGCTGAGAAACCGCTGATGATAGCCATATCACCGATTCTAACGTTTTGGTGGAATACTGTCATACCGCCTAACCAAGCACCGAAACCTACGTGACAGTGACCGCCTAAAGTTGCTAAGTTGGCCATAATTACTTGATCTGCTAAAACACAGTTGTGAGCAACGTGAGTACCAGCCATTAACAAACATTTGTTACCGATACGAGTTGTGAAATCACCACAAGCTGCGCCTCTGTGAACTGTTGCATTTTCTTTAATGATAACTTCATCACCAATAACTACTTTTGTAGGTTCGCCTTTGTAACCTAAATCTTGAGGTTCTGAACCGATTGTAGCAAATGGGCTGATTGTACAATTTTTACCAATTTCTGCAAACTCTATAAAAGCATTTGCAATAACTCTTGTACCACTACCAATAGTAACATTTTCGCCGATAACGACATTTGGTCCGATGAATGCATCTTCTGCGATTTTTGCTGATTCATGGATAATTGCTGATGGATGTATCATTATTTTATTTCTCCTAATTAAGATTATGTAGTTTCTATATTATAAATATATACTAAAAATTAGGATTTCTTAGAATTTTTATATAATTTTAATATCGTTATAATGACTAAGTCTTAATAGTTAATCGGCTAATAAAAAGACCACCTTGCGGTGGTCGTAAAGTCTTTTCTTTGGTTTTGGTTATTTTGGTTATTTTTGGTTTGTCGTTTTGGTTTGGTTTTAAAAATGTTTTTGTTAGTTAGAATTGGTTATTGTTAGAAGTTAGAAATTTGTCTTTCGGTCTATGCATATTTTGGTGCACATTCACTTGCGTATTTGTCACATGCTGAGCCGATTGATTGATATTCTGCTTCTAATTGTTTTAATTGTTGTTCTAACTTTAAGCATTCATTATCGATTTGTTTGTTTTTAACGTTTAATTTTGCTTCTTCTGCTTTTTGATATTGAGCTTTTTGTTGGTCATATAAGTTTTTAAACACTGCCATTTGATATTGGTTTTGTGCTGTTGCATCTTGGCTTACTTGACCTATTTGGTTTGTACCTTGAAGGTATGCCATATTTTGTTGGGCTGCATTCATTGCATAATTGTGTGAACCTACCATATATTGGCTCATATTGCCAAACATTGATGCAGGTGATGTTGTTAAATCATTCATTGATACACTGCCATCTGCAATTGCTGCTGTATATGATTGTAAATCATATAACTCTTGTTTCTTTTGCATTAATTGATAGTTTTTGTCATTGATTTGTTGTTTTAATGACATTTTTCTGTGAAATAAAATTAATAAAGACATTTTTTTCTAACCCCTAACCAAAGTTATTTTATTTTAACTAACCAAATTTTCTTAACTTACGTTTTATTTGTTTGTTTACTACTTAAAATTTCAAGAACGGTGACTTTTGTTTAACCTTATTTTCCTTGTTCGTTCTTTTAAAACCTTAACCTTTTTGAACCTTACATTTATATAAAGTATTCCCAAACTCAATAATTGCCATGTTTTGAGCATGTTATTAAGTTTT
>CALBKW010000132.1 GCA_937895785.1 uncultured Candidatus Melainabacteria bacterium
CATTAAATTGAACTCTCCAAATATAATCTCTCGTATTTATATAAAGTATTTTTTGCCTAAAAAATTGCCTTTTTGAAAAATGACATGTTAAATTATGTTAACAATAAAAAAGGCGCTTGCGGTATTTCGCAAGCGCCTTTAAAAACATTATTCTTTTTCTCTTAAATAAAATTTCTTTCTTTTTTCTTCCAAACGTTTTTGACCATATCCATAAAAGGCATAAATCAAAACGCCACCTACCAACCAAGCGATAAACCATATAGAAGAAGTTTTTAATGATGTCATTGAATACAACATCAATCCACCGCTCATTACAATACCCAAAATAGGGAATAGAGGTACAAAAGGAACTTTAAATGCTCTTGGTTTATCGGGTTCTGTTTTTCTTAAAATCATAACGGCGGCACAAACAATAATGAATGATAAGAATGTACCAAAGTTACAAAGTTCTGCTGATATTTTCAAATCCATTACTAATGAACCTAAAATAACTACAATAGCAGATAACCAAGTTAAAACATAAGGTGTTCTATTGTGTCGATGAACTCTTCTTAATCCTTTTGGAATAAATCTATCACGGCTGATTGCATATAAAATACGAGTTGTTCCTAATTGGTAAACCAACAATACCGAAGTTAAACCTGCCAATGCACCCACTGAAATAAGACCAGCCAATTTGTTATGACCTACAAATCTCATAGCAGAAGCAATTGGTGCTTGAATATCAATTGCTTGATAATTTACCATACCAGTTAAAACTAATGCTGCAGAAACATATAAAACTGTACATAAGAACAATGTACCCAAAATACCAATAGGCAAATCTCTTTGCGGATTTTTAGTTTCTTCTGCGGCTGTTGAAATTGCATCAAATCCAATGTAGGCAAAGAAGATTATAAATGCGCCCATGAATATGCCTTCAAAACCGTTAGGAGCAAATGGAGTCCAGTTTTCAGGTTTTACGTAAAAAGAACCAACAACAATAAATGATAAAATTATAAATAGATTTACGCCAACCATTATTGTTGCAACTTTAGTTGATTCTTTAACACCTTTAACTAAAAGCAAAGTTAAAATTAATACAATAGCAATAGCGGGAACATTGATTGATACAGGAATTACACCAAACAAATATGGCATAACGTCATGTGGATTCAAACCTTGTTTTGAACATATTGCCAAAGAAGTTCTATAATCATTAATCAACCAAATAGGTGGATTTACAAGCCAATTAGGAAGAACATGCTCAAAACCTTTTAATAATTGCATAAAATACCCAGTCCAAGCGCTTGCAACAGTAATATTACCAATGGCATATTCTAACATTAAAATCCAACCAACCATCCAAGCCATAAATTCGCCCATTGTTGCATAAGTATAGGTATAAGCACTACCTGCAACTGGAATCATTGAAGCAAATTCACTATAGCAAAGAGCTGAAAAAACACACGCTATAGCCGCAATTACCATTGATATAGTAAGCGAAGGACCAGCAGCAACACCACCGTCACCACCTTGAGCTGCAATACCAATAATTGTAAAAATACCAGTACCAACAACAGCACCAATACCTAATACAATCAGGTCAAAAGCGTTTAATGTTTTTTTCAATTCAGAATGTTTACTTGCAGAAATTAATTCATCAGCACTTTTAATCGTAAACATCTGTTTGAATACTGTTGATATTTTATCTTTTATTGTTAAATTATTAGCCATTATTTTGTTCTTTCAATCTTGTTTTTTCTATTGCTTTTAGCTTGATTTCAAGCATTTTTGCTTCTTTTTTACGATTCTTCTTATATCCATAGTGGAAATATATTAATGCACTTAAACCAATCCATATTGGGAATAGAATAGCTGACATTATACTTGCAGATGTAATCAAGAAATATACCATCAATCCTAATAAGCAGAAAATACCAATTAATGGTGACCAAGGTGAGAATGGAACTTTAAATGGACGTTTTCTGTTTGGATCAACTTTTCTAAGAATTAATACTGCAACACAAACAATTATAAAAGATGTAAATGCACCGTAATTACAAAGTTCTGCGGCAGCATTCAAGTCTAATGATAAAACTCCAAGTATTGAAATAAAAGCTACTGTATAAGTCAAAAGATTTGGAGTTCTTGTTTTTCTGTTTAACTTTCTAAAAATAGAAGGTAAGAAATTATCACGGCTCATTGCATATAAAATACGAGTTGTTGCCATTAACATTACAAGCAACACAGAAGTCAAACCTGCAAGAGAACCTACAGCGATAATTCTTGCAACTAAATCTTGGTGAACCATATTCATAACAAACACCATCGGAGCTTTTAAAAATTCTTGAGGAATAGCCACTCCGCTAGTTGGTTGCATACCAGTTAAAACTAATGCTACTAAAACATAAACAATAGTTGTTACAGCTAAAGAACCAATAATACCTATTGGCAAATCTTTTTGAGGATTTTTACATTCTTCTGCAGTTGTCGCCAATGCATCAAATCCAATATATGCAAAGAAAATTATAAATGCACCATTACAAATACCATTCAAACCGTTTGGAGCAAAAGGGACCCAATTTTGAGGATCAACGTAAAATGCGCCTACGATAATAAATGATGCAATTACAGCCAACTTAATAACTACCATTATTGTAGCCATAATTGTTGAATCTTTAGTTCCACTTTTCAAAATCCAAGCAATAATGATAATAATTAAAATTGCTGGTAAATTTATCGAAATAGGAATACCCAAAATATGAGGCATTACACTATTTGCGCTATCGCCTAACAACGCTACAGTTGAGCGATAGTCAGATATTAACCAAATTGGAGGATTTGTAAGTAGTGCTGGCAAGTGACCTTCAAACCCCTTCATAAATTGAACAAAGTAATTTGACCAAGCGCAAGCTACACCAATAAAACCAATGCCATATTCAAGCATTAAAACACAGCCTACCATCCATGCCATAAACTCGCCTAGTGTTGCAAATGTGTAGACATAAGCACCACCTGCAACTGGTAACATTGCAGCAAATTCACAATAGCAAAGTGCTGAGAATACACACGCAAAAGCTGCAATTACCATTGATAAAACTAAAGCTGGACCAGCACCTGTATTTGGATTTGCTGCAGCAATACCTACAACAGCAAAAATACCAGAACCGATAAGAATACCGATACCTAAAACTACTAAATCAAATGCGTTTAATGTCTTTTTTAAACCGTTGCGCTTAGCATCTTTTATCATTTCGTCAGGATTTTTTCTTCTAATTAACTTCATTAATCCTGATTGTGTAAAGTTAAATCTAAATTCTTTTTTCGTTGCCATTTTTCTCTAATTTCTTTATCTTTATAGTCTTTTTGGGGCTATTTGCAAAGAGGGAAGCCCATTTTTTCTCTTTGTTGAACATATAATTTAGCTACTTTTGAAGCCATTGTTCTTATTCTATTAATAAAGTTATTACGTTCATCTTTACTAATAACACCTCTTGCATCAAGCAAGTTGAAGGTATGAGAACATTTTAAAACGTAGTCATAAGCAGGCAATACAAGCTCTGACTCAACGCAGTTATCTACTTCACCTTGGAACAAATCAAACATTTTGAACAATGACTCTGCATTAGAAACTTCAAAATTGTATTTTGATTGTTCTACTTCGTTTTGCATGAAAATTTCACCATAATTGTAATTTTCATTCCATTTAATATCTTTGAAGTGTTGAACATTTTGTAAATACATTGCAATACGTTCTACACCGTAAGTCAATTCTAGAGCAACAGGCTTAACTTCTAAACCACCAACTTGTTGGAAGTATGTAAATTGAGTGATTTCCATACCGTCAAGCCAAACTTCCCAACCTACACCTGCAGCACCTAATGTTGGAGATTCCCAGTTATCTTCAACAAAACGGACATCGTGTTTTGTTAAATCAATACCTATAGCTTCCAAAGATTTCAAATAAAGCTCTTGAGCATCTTTTGGTGTTGGTTTCATAATAACTTGGAATTGATAATAATGACCAAGCCTGTTAGGGTTTTCACCATATCTTGCATCTGTTGGTCTTCTGCAAGGTTCAACCATTGCTGTATGCCAAGGTTCTGGCCCTAAAGCCTTTAAGAAAGTTGCAGGGTTCATAGTAGAAGCCCCTTTTTCTATATCATAAGGTTGTTGAATAATACAACCTTGATCTGCCCAGTATTTTTGTAGATTAAAAATTAATTCTTGAAAATTCAATGCCATTTTGTGTTTCCGACTTTCCAACTATTGTAACTAGTTTATTATAGGCAAAAGCAAGCCAAAAATCAAGAACGAATTGCACAAATATTAATTTATTGACATATTAAAGAAATTGGGGCAAACTAAAGATGTGAGGTGGTCAAAATGGCAGACAAAATTATTATTTTTTCAGGAAAACAGTACTCAGGGAAAGATACTCTAGCAAAGATTTTGCTAGAAAAAATGCCTGACTACCACAGATGCGCAATGGGCGACATTATAAAACTTGAGTACGGTCGCGAACACAATTTAACTTATGAAGAAATCGAAAAAAACAAAGCAAAATATCGCCAAGGTTTAATAAATCTAGGGAATTGGGGCAGAAGCCAAAGCAATGATTACTGGCTAAAAAAAATCATTGAAGAAGAAGGTAATATTATGGTTACTGACGTAAGAGTTCCATTTGAATACGAAACCTTCAAAAAGGCTGGCGCAATCTCAATCAGGGTTGAATGCCCAAGAGAAATCAGAGCAACTAGAGGTGAATTAGTTGGCGAAGACGATATTACAGAAACTGGTTTAGATATGGTTTTAGACTGGGATTATGTAATTTACAACGACTCAGATATTGTAAGTCTACACAAAAAAGCAGAAGAATTAATGGAAAAACTAAAATGATGAAATATTTTACAGGCTCATTTATTGTAACTGTTGTAGGGATTATACTTGCCTACTTATGGGGAGAACACGTACACTCTGGAACAGGTCTTTTATGCGTGTTTATCGCACTAATTCTAGGAGTTTTAGAAGTAAGCTTGTCTTTTGATAATGCTGTTGTAAACGCTGTAAAACTAGAAAAAATGGAGCATATTTGGCAACACCGTTTCTTAACTTGGGGCATAATAATTGCTGTATTTGGCATGAGATTTTTATTCCCATTACTTGTTGTCGCAATATTCGCAAAGCTAAGCATAATAAAAGTAGCCTCTATAGCCTTGACAGATTCAAATCAATACGCACATTACTTACACCTTACGCACGCACCAATTGTCGCTTTTGGCGGAGCATTTTTAGCAATGTTGTTTTTCGCATACATGTTTAACTGCGAAAAAGAAGTCCATTGGATTAAAGGTGTTGAAAAATATTGTTCACACTTAGGCAACATCAAAGGTTTAGAAACTATTTTAACATTGATTTTAGTCCTTATTACACACCATTACGTGCCTGCAGAATATAAGGCATCTGTACTTTCTTCTGGAGTAATTGGTGTTGTAACCTACTTACTTATTGATGGCATAACACATTGGCTTGAAAAACACGAAGCTCAACGAGCAAAAGAGCTTGCACAAGTTGCAAAAGGTGGTGGATTGGTTGCATTTTTATATCTTGAGTTGATAGATGCATCCTTCTCGCTAGATGGTGTTTTAGGCGCTTTTGCCTTAAGTCAAGACATCTTAATAATTACAATCGGACTTTCAATCGGAGCAATGTTTGTGCGTTCATTAACAATTATGCTTGTTGAAAAGAAAACATTAGACCAATACATATACTTAGAACAAGGCGCTCATTGGGCAATTGGAGCTTTAGCAATAATAATGTTCATCTCAACAACAATGGAAGTTCCTGAAGTTGTCACAGGCTTAATCGGACTTGGCTTTATCTTGTCAGCACTTGTATCATCAATATTACACAATAATAAGAGTAAAAAAGAATGTTAGCAAGTTTTATTGTAACTTCATATAACTATTCAAAGTTCATTTTGCAAACAATTCAAAGTATAAAAAATCAAACAATTAACGACTTTGAAATAATTGTTGTTGATGACTGTTCAAAAGATAATTCAGTCGAAATACTAGAACAACAAGTTGGAATAAAATTAATAAGACATTACACGAACAAAGGACAACTTGCCTCAATATTAACAGGTTTAAAAGAAGCTCAAGGACAATACATCAGCATAATAGACTCAGATGACACTATTTTGCCTAATTATGCTGAACGCTTAATCGAACATCTCACTCACAATAATGTTGCCCTCGTTGTTTGTAATAGTAGCGAAAATGAGGTTTTAACACCTCAAACACATGCATTTGGAGGTTGGTGGTGGCAACCTATGAGTTGCGGTATGTTCAAGAAAGAAGTCTTAAACGATGTATTAAACTACACAAACACAGACGCGTGGAGAATTTGTCCTGACAAATTTTTATTTAACATCGCTCATTTACTTGGAAATTCAATGAATGTTACCGATTTCTTAGTATCAAAACGCGACCATAAACAAAATGCAGGCAAAGGGACTTTTAGATTTTTTAGAAATATAAAAAACAACTTTATAATCAGACACGAAGCTCTAAAAATACTCACACACAAAGTTCATAGGGACATCGTAAAAAAATCGTACGGATTTTTATTTATGCAAATCATTGAAAAACTAGATAATTTCTTATCCTTCAAAAGAAAATAAAAAAGCCCCTAAAAAATTTCAGAGGGACATACGATATCATACTAAGTCTACTCAAATATGCCCTCGTACTAAACGGCAACGTTCGCATTTGCAATGAATACTCGACGTTTACGTTGACTTATGCTCATCTCTCACTTCGTTCGTGCCTCTGCTCAAATACGCCCTCGCATTAAACGGCAACGTTCGCATTTGCAACGAAAAGTCAACGTTTACGTTGACTTATGCTCATCTCTCACTTCGTTCGTGCCTCTGCTCAAATACGCCCTCGCATTAAACGGCAACGTTCGCATTTGCAACGAAAACTCAACGTTTACGTTGACTTATGCTCACCTCTCACTTCGTTCGTGCCTCTGCTC
>CALBKW010000133.1 GCA_937895785.1 uncultured Candidatus Melainabacteria bacterium
TGGTTAATGGCAATTCTGGCTGATTTTATTCAAGTGGGTCCGTTGGTTGCAACTGCGCCATTGATGCCTAAATTAGATAAACTTAATCCGACAAAATATTTCAAAAATATTATGTCTGTAAAAACTATGTTTGAATTGGTTAAAAACATCTTAAAAGTATTGATTTTGGGCTTTATTGGTTGGTCAGTTTATTCGGCTCATTTAACAGATATTTTGAGGTTAGCATCAATTGATAACAATTTTGCTGTAATGATGGAATTTGGTAAATTGATTGTAGAATTTATTTTTAAAGCTTGTCTTGCCTTTTTAATCATATCAGCGGCCGATTATGGTATGACAAAATGGAAATTTTTAAAAGACCAAAAGATGTCATTTAAAGAAATTAAAGATGAATATAAGAATACTGAAGGTGATCCGAATGTAAAGGCTGCACTTCGTCAACGCCGTATGCAAATGTTACAAAAAGGCATGATGGATGCAGTTCCTGAATCAGATTTTGTTGTTAGAAATCCAATTCACGTAGCTTGTGCATTAAAATATGACCAAAAAGAGATGGAATGTCCTGTTCTAACGGCAAAAGGAACAGAGATGATTGCCCGAAAAATTATTGCGATTGCTGAAGAACATAATATTCCAGTCATAGATAATCCTCCAGTTGCTAGAGCTTTGTATCGTATTGTTGACGTTAATCAGTACATTCCGCCTGAATTATACAAAGCTATTGCAGAAATTTTAATTTTTGTGTATAATCTAAAGAAAAAGCCAAATTAATTTGTAAATGTTGGTTTTAAAAACTAGTTAAAATGACGCATATGCAAGATAATACAAAGTTAAAAGAGTACATAGACATTGTTCAAAAAGTTGCTAAAGTAGAGCATCGTCGTATTCCTGCGCACATGGTTGAATACGAAGAGCTTGTTAGCATTGGTATCATTGCTGTTCAATCTATGATTAAAGACAAAACAGACGAAGAAATGGAACGTTATAACTCCGCTTATATCGGTACTGCTGTACGTTGGGCAATTAGAAATGAGTTAAGAAATCGTTACAAATGGTACTCACTAAAACATAAAAAAGAAGAAGGTGAAGCTGAAGAAGCTACAGAAACTAATGATGACGGTATTGAGGTAACTCCGTCAAAAGTTAGAGAAGCTGTTTACGAAACTATCTTGTCAATTGATAGTTTGGCAATGGCAAATTCAGATAACGATTCTCCATTTGATTTTGTAAAAGATACAAAAGCTATGCCTGATGAAGCCGCTGAAATCGGTGAAATGAGTCGTATGATTAAAGAAGCAATTGCAACTCTTCCTCAAAAAGATAGAACAATTGTTGAATATCGTTTTTATAGAAACATGCAAGTAAAAGAGATTGCAAGACAAGTAGGTTTGTCTTCATCTCGTATCACACGTATTGTTCAAGCTTCTTTGAATACTGTTAGAGAGTACTTAGAAGCTCACGACCAACACGATTTTTAATTCTTTATATTATGTCGCCAGTTAAAAATTCTTGACCTTCAACGATAATTGCTCCGTTGTCTGTAATCTTTTCTGCGATACCTTTAATGGTTGTTGAAAAGTTCTTTATTGTAACTTCTTTTCCAATAAAGTTTGCATAGCTTTCATATTCAGATTTGATTGAAATAAAGCCGTGCTCTAAAAAATTGTCGTAGCCATCAAAGAAATTTTTGCAAAATTTATTTAAAAATACATTTTTATCGACTGATTTTTTGATTTCTAAATTGAGAGCTGTAACGATTTTATCTATTTGACTAAAGTCCTCTTCTTTCGCATTAAGATTTAATCCAACGCCAATAATTAAGCCTTTTAATTTACCTTCGCTCATTACGCTTTCAGCAAGAATACCAGAAATTTTCTTGCCATTAATTAAAATGTCATTTGGCCATTTTATTTGTGGATTTATGCTGTATTCTTTAAATGTTTCGGCAAGTTTTAGCGCTGTATATTGTGTTAAATTTGAATATACAGGTTTTAAATCTTTGCTAGGTTTTAAAACAAATGATAAAAATAAGTTTTCATCACCTAAATCTACCCAAACTCTGTTAAAACGTCCTCTGCCACCAGTTTGGTGTGAGGTGTAGATTACAGTTTTGTCCTTAATATTTTTAATATGTTCTTTTGCGTATGTATTTGTTGAGTTTACTTCGTTTAAGTGCTTTTTTATCATAGTTATAATTTATAACAAATATGAAAAATTTGCGATTTTTTTTTACTCGTTGTACAATTAATGTAATTAGATATAAGAATAAACATGAAAGTTTGATATGAGTGAAGGACATTGGATAGCAAATATAGGGAATATGTCGTTTAACATGGATACAATCGTAACCATGTGGGTTGCAATGGCTGCAATTTTAATCTTTGCTTTTGTTGCTACTCGTAAATTATCAGTTATCCCCACAAAGTTGCAAGCATTTTGCGAAACCCTGATGGGATTTTTCTGGGGACAAGTTGACCAAATGATTGGTGCAGAAGGTAGAAAGCATGTTCCAATTGTAGCTTCATTGTTCTTATTTATTGTTGTTGCAAACTTGATGGGACAAATTCCAATGAGAATAATTCACTTGCAATCAGGTGAATTAGCATCTCCAACAAACGATATTAATATGACAGCAGCGATGGCGGTAATCGTTTTGATTTACTATTTAGCTGTTGGTATTAAGAAAAAAGGTGTACATTTCTTTTATCACGGACTTAGTTTCCCAGGTATAGTAATGTTCTTAATTGATATTTTGGATATGATTACAAGACCGTTCAGCTTAGCTCTTCGTCTATTTTGTAACATATTCGTTGGTGAAGTTCTAGTTGGTGTAATGTTAGGTATTTTTGCATACTTCTTACCATTACCAATTATGTTCTTTGAAGTATTTGTAGCTTTCGTTCAAGCATTGGTGTTTATGATGTTAACAATAGCGTATGTATCAATGGCTGTTAATGAAGAAGAATAATATAAGAAATTAATTAAATAAAGGAGAAAAAAATGGCAGACGTTAAAACAATTTCAGACTTAGCTCAATTAGGTGCAGGTGTTGCAATCGGTTTTGGTGCAGTTGGTGCAGGTCTTGGTATCGGTATCGCAACTAAAGGTTTATTAGAAAGCATTTCAAGACAACCTGAAATCGCTGGTAAAGCAGTTGGTTTCTTCCTAATGGGTGCAGCTTTATCAGAAGCTTGTGCGTTGTATGCATTATTCATCGCAATGAAATTAGTAGGTCTTGTTTAATTTATAAATTAGGCATTTAGCTTTAAGGATAGATTATGGAATTTAATGCAACATTTTTGGTATCAGCAATAAGTTTTGTTATATTCACAATTTTGATGAATATGATATTCTATAAACCGCTACAAAGAATTGTCGAAAAAAGACAAAGATTTCTTGATTATAACTATTACTTGGCAAAAAGTAATGCCGAAAAATCAGAAGCTTTGTTAAAAGACAGAGATGAAAAATTGGACGGTGCTTTTGTTAGTGCTAAAAATATGATTAATTCAAAATCTGATGAGGCTAACGCTCAAAAAGATGAACAAACAGCTAAAGCAAGAAAAGAATCTCAAAAACATCTTGATAAAAGCAGATTGTATTTTAAGAATGCTACAAATTCTGCAAATGAAGAGTTAAAAGGTCAAGTTGTTGTTTTAGCTCAAGCAATTTCAGACAAGTTTTTAGTAAATCATGACAAAATCGAAAATGTTGATAATGATTTAATAAACAAATATATGCAAGGATAATTATGGAATTTTGGAACTTAATTGTACAATCAAATACTTTCAATTTCTTAATCTTTATAGGGCTATTTGCCTTATTGTTTAAGAAAATTAATTTTGGTGCAATGATGGATAGCTTGCAAGCAAAAGTTATGCTTTTGATTGAAGATGCTAAAAAAGCAAAAGATGAGTCAATTACTGAGTTAAAGAAAACTCAAGAAATTTCATCAAAAGTTCCAACTGAGGTTAGAAATATCCTAGATAATGCAGAAGTTACAGCAGATAGATTAGGTAAAAGGATTCTTGAAGAAGCTGAAAAACAAGTTAATTCAATTTATAAAACAACTGACAGCGTTGTTGAATCAGAGGGTCAAAAAATTATAGCTTCACTTTCTAAAAAAACTGCATTGGCTTCTTTAGAGCTTGCAAAAAATCATATTAAACAAACTTTAAAAGAAAAACCTCAATATCATGTGAAATTTATTGAAGACAGTATTAATGAATTAGATAGGTTTAACGTATAATGGCAAACGATAAAAACATTTTAATAGCAGAAAGATACGCTCAATCACTAATTGATTTAGGCAAAAATAATGATTTGTCTTATGTGTCAATAGCTTCTGATTTGGCTTCAATTCAGCTTATCTTAAAACGTTCTCATGACTTATACGATGCTCTTACAAACCCTCTTGTAAGCATTGAAGATAAGTTTGAAATTGTCGATGCTGTATTCAGCAAAGATGTTGATGTGTTAATTAAAAACTTCTTGAAAATTTTAGTAGAAAGAAACAGATTTGATTTAGTTTATGACATAATCGTAGTGTTTAACAAACTTTTAGATGATGTTAACAATGTAGCAAGAGTTGAAGTTATTTCTGCTGTTAGCTTAAATGAAAATGAAATGAACATTATTCATGAAAAATTGTCTGAAAAAATCAAAGACAAACAAATTTCTGTAAAATATTCAGTAGATGAATCAATTATTGCAGGGTTAATTTTTAAACTAGGTGATGATGTACTTGATACATCAGTTTCTCACCGTTTAGAAGAATTACAAAAGTCAATTATAAAATAATAAAAGAGGATAAATTATGGTAGCAATTAAACCAGATGAAATTAGTTCTATAATCCGCGATAAGATTAAGAACTACGAAACAAAAACAGAGATATCAAATGTAGGCTCTGTACTTGAAGTAGGTGACGGTATCGCTCGTGTTTACGGCTTGAGAAACGTAATGTCAGGCGAACTTGTTGAGTTTGAAGACGGAAAAGGTACATTGGGTATTACAATGAACCTAGAAGAAGATAACGTTGGTGTTGTAATTCTTGGTGATTATACTCATATTAAAGAAGGTATGACAGTTAGAACAACATCAAGAATTGCATCAGTTCCTGTAGGTGAAGGATTAATTGGTAGAATTATTAACCCAACAGGTCAACCTATTGATGGAAAAGGCGAAATTAAATCTGATAAAACAATGCCTATCGAAAAAGTAGCTCCAGGGATTGTTGCTAGAAAATCAGTACACGAACCTTTGCAAACAGGTTTAACAGCTATTGATGCATTAACTCCAATTGGACGTGGTCAACGTGAACTTATCATTGGTGACCGTCAAACAG